>JAGCSE010000139.1 GCA_017964325.1 Victivallales bacterium
CGCCTTGCCATCGGCGGGACGGACTACACGGCGACGCTTGCCGACACGGATGCGGCACGCCTTCTGGCGGAGCGGCTTCCCATGCGCCTCTCCATGACGGAACTCAATGGAAATGAGAAATATGCCAATCTGGACAAGCCGCTGCCGACCAAGACGGAAAATGTCCGCCGCATCGAAGCGGGAGATGTCATGCTTTGGGGAGACAACTGCCTGGTCGTCTTCTACAAGTCGTTCGACACGCCCTACTCCTACACGCGGATCGGCCGCATTTCCGATGCGAAGGGATTGGCGAAGTCCCTCGGCAACGGCGATGCAGAAGTCGTATTCCAGCGGAATGAAAACGTTGGTTCTGCGAACAAAGGAGAAACGGCAACGGCGGAATTCTACAACTACACGCTTTTGTCACAGACTGGCGAGACGGTGAAAATGGACCGTTTCAAAGGAAAAGTCATCTTGATTGTCAACACGGCTACGGCCTGCGGCTTCACGCCCCAATACGAGCCGCTGGAGAAGATCTACCGTGAGTTGCACGACAAAGGCTTGGAAATCATCGACATACCATGCAACCAGTTCGGCAGCCAGGCTCCAGGCACGGATGAAGAAATCCACACCTTCTGCACGTTGAACTACAACACCACCTTCCCGCAGATGAAGAAATCCGACGTCAATGGCGAGCATCAGCTTCCCCTGTACGCCTACCTGAAGTCGCAGAAAGGATTCAACGGCTTCGGCGAAGGGAAGATGGCGGACCTTATGCGCGGCCATCTCGCGAAAATCAATCCGGGCTATGAAAACAGCAGCGACATCAAATGGAATTTCACGAAATTCGTCATCGACCGTAGTGGAAACGTCGTCGCCCGTTTTGAGCCCACGGCGGACATGGAAGCAGTCAAAGCGTTCATTATGAAGGAAATCCAGAAATAGAGGCGTGACGATGAAATTTCAGCAAATCAGAAGCGCGACGGCGATTGTCACTTTCGGCGGCAGCCGTTTTCTCATCGATCCATGGCTGGCTCCGAAGGACGCATGCCCGCCCATTCCAGGCTCGGCCAATCCGGACTTGCACTGCCCCGTGCATGAACTGCCGCTGCCATTGGAGCAAATCCTCCGCGTGGACGCCGTCATCGCCACCCACCTGCATTTCGACCATTTTGACGACACGGCGATGAAGGCCATCCCGAAGGCCATGCCGATATTCGCGCAGGATGAAACAGACGCCAAGACATTGCGCGACAACGGCTTTTCCGATGTGCGCATCCTAAAATACGGCGGTCTGGACTTCAACGGCGTGACATTGATCAAAACCGACTGCATCCATGGGCAGCCGGGCGAAATCGGCCGCCTCTACGAAAACCTGCCCATTCGCCGCGAAGCATGCGGCGTGGTGATGCGTCATCCGAATGAAAAAACGTTCTATCTGGCGGGCGACACGGTATGGTGCGACTACGTGGCCGCCGCCATCAACGCCCATCGTCCGGACGTCATCGTCGTCAACGCCGCACGGGCGGCCGTCGCCGGGTTCGGCCCGATCATCATGGGGCTGGAGGACATCGAAAACGTCCTGACGGCCGCGCCATACGCGACTGTCATCGCCAGCCACATGGACAACGTTGGGCATGCGACGCTTTGGCGCAAAGACATCCGCGATTTCGCCGCCAAACGCAATCTGGGCAGTCGGCTGCTGATTCCCGAAGACGGCGAAATCTGCGATCTACCGTGACCACAGCATCTTCACATCACAACAACACAACCTTAAAACTATGTTTTCATTCAGCAACCGCTTCACAAAACTGTCATCATTCTTCCTGCTGGCCGTCTTCCTGACGTTCACCGGCTGCGTCCATTGCACGGATGCAGGCTGGCGGGAATACAAAATATTCTGCGGCATGTCCAGCAAGAATTGCGAAATAACCGAGGCGGATTGGCGGCGTTTCTGCGACGAGCATGTCACGACGGCGTTTCCGGACGGCTATACGTCCATGGAGGCGATCGGCCACTGGAAAGGAGGCGGCAGCATGACGGAACGGGAGAACTCCCGCGTGCTGCTGATCGTCGCTCCCGCCGATGCAAAGGACAAAGTGATGACCATCGCGAAGAAATACCGCGAGATGTTCGAACAAGAGGCGGTTCTTGTCCTAACCTCCACGGGCGAAGCCATTTTCGTGGGTGACGGCCAATGAACGTCACCCTCTGCAACATGTGCATGATCGAAGAAGCGACGACAGGCCGCGTATTGGTGCAGCATCGGTTGCCGAAACCGACGAATCCATGGTGCGGGCTGACCTTCCCCGGCGGGCATGTCGAATATGGTGAATCCATCACGGCATCGACCATTCGCGAAATTCGTGAGGAAACAGGGCTGACCGTCTCGAATCTACGGATGTGCGGCGTGGTCGAATGGGAAGTGCCAGAAAAGCCGCAAAGCACTGCCTGGCAGGATAATATCCCAAAATCCAAATACATCGTTTTCATGTTCCGAACGAACACGTTTACAGGTGAGTTGAAATCATCCGCCGAAGGGCAAATGGAATGGATGACGCTGGACGACATGCGCCACGGCGGCCTCGCGCCGCACATGGAGCAGTACCTCAGCGTCCTTTTGGAGGACGATGTCCCGCAGGCTTACGGAATCAGCGGTAGCGGAAAACTGGAGGCGATCCACTAATGGAAATGTCATTCAAAAATAAAATTGTCGTCATTACAGGCGGAGCCCATGGAATCGGAAAATGCTGCGCGGAATGCTTTTCACGCGAAGGCGCCATCGTCTATATGATCGATATCAAACAGGGGCCATGGTTTGTCGGCGACATCGCGGAAAAGGATACGCTTGAACACTTTGCAGCCGATGTTTTGGAGAAAAGCGGGCATGTCGATGTTCTAGTCAACAATGCACTTCCACTTTTCAAGGGCATCGACCAATGCACGTATGAGGAGTTCGTCTATGCGCAAAAAGTCGGCGTAGTTGCGCCGTTCTATCTTGCGAAATTGTTCAAAGACCATTTCGGCGAAAGTGCGTCCATCATCAACATTTCATCGTCACGTGACAGGATGAGCCAGCCGCAATCGGAAAGCTACACGGCGGCGAAAGGCGGCATCGCCGCGCTCACGCATGGGCTTGCCGCGAGCCTTGCCGGAAAAGTTCGCGTCAATTCCATTTCTCCGGGCTGGATCGACACATCGTTCAAGACATACGACGGTCCGGACGCCACGCAGCATTTTGCAGGACGCGTTGGCAACCCGTTGGACATCGCCAACATGGTGCTCTATCTCGCTTCGGACAAGGCCGGATTCATCACGAGGGAAAACGTCTGCATCGACGGCGGCATGACGCGGAACATGATCTACACAGGCGATTTCGGATGGAAACTTGAACCATGAAACAGAACGGAACAGATATGACAGACAACGCGACAACCATACGCTATGCAACAGAACAAGACGTGCCTTTCATCAAGGTGTGCATCCATGAACTGGCGGTTTATGAACGTTCAGCGGAAAAAGATCAATCGACGGAGGACATGCTACGTCAAAACATCTTCGAACGAGGCTTCGCGAAAGTGCTGATTGCCGAATACAATGGCGAAAAGGTCGGCTACGCCTTGTGGTTCAACAACTTCTCCACGTGGCTTGCGCGGCCGGGCATCTATCTTGAAGACCTGTACGTCCGTCCGCAGTTCCGCCACAAAGGCATCGGGAAAGCGCTTCTCAAACAATTGGCCGCAATCGCCGTCGAGAACGGCTGGGGGCGACTTGAATGGAGCTGCCTGAAATGGAACACGCCCAGCCTTGATTTCTATGAGTCACTCGGCGCCAACAGGTTGGACGAATGGGTGACGTTACGTGTTGATGGCGAGAATCTTGAACATTTTGGAAGCAAATGATCAATACCCCTGCCTTTGTGCGAAAGTCCGAACATTTACTATCAATAAAAAATAAGCCATGAAGCTTGAAATCATTCCAGAAGAATTCACAGTCTGCAAGGTCGCTGACTATGGCTGTGTAGATTTTACGAGGCAATTTGTCTTTACGGGATGCACGAATGAAGAAAAGTCATTGGTATGCCCAACCTTACTTGTACCGACAGACACATTGGAGCGAGAGGATGGTTGGCGCGCGTTCCGCATCGTGGGTATTCTGGATTTTTCGCTCATTGGCATTCTTGCGAAAATCTCATCTTGCCTTGCGGACAACGGCATCGGTATTTTCGCCATCTCAACGTTCAATACAGACTACATTCTAACCAGAAAGAAAGATTTTGAAAAGTCCCTCAAGGCACTTGAACAAACAGGCTTCATAATTGAAAGGAATTGAATATGAAAGCAATCGCGAACTTTTCTAACACCATGGGAACTGGATGAAGCTTTATTTCGTTCATTGCGAGACACTTTTACCAACCGATACGATGCAAGCGAAAGACTACAACAGGCGGCATTTATGATGACCGTTTTCTTGTGAAACCAACACGATCATCCGTATCAATGATGCCAAATGCAGACATGGAGCTTCCATACGAAGGTGCCAAAGAAATGCTGCTCGTTGATAATGTAGAAAACAAAGAGTCCTGCAGAAATTGCTAAAAGCGATGTATGAAGAACTCCCTGTCCTACCAAAGAAGAAAGGAGATGGAATGACTTGTAGATGTAATTTATGTAAATAATATAATTATGAATGATGAATTGAAGAAGCAATTTGTTTTGAAAGCCATAAATATGACATCGGGATGTATTCAGGAGGCGCATCGCCATGGCCATTCTTAATCTTCGACAAAATGATTTTTGGCCCCCTGAGTTCGTTATAGATTGTATAGACAGCCGAAGGAGGACAGAGAGGATCAATGAAGCCGACTCCTATCATGACTGGAAATTCTATCCGCCTTGCAGCAAATGCCGTGTCAAAATATAGCAATGTATCCAGATGGGTACGATATTCCGGACTGTTCTTATTGGAATCAGGAGTATGGTGCCCCGCTAGAAAGCCTCCACGGTCACCGAAATTCGGCACTCCACAGAATGCGGCTTTGATTTTGTCCGAAAAAGCAGCTAGATACAAGCCGAAGCCACCGCCATGACTAAGTCCATGATACACAACGTTTTCACTATCCAATCCAGGCTGTTTCAGAACTTCGTCCAGCAGTCGAAGGCAACCCGCAACGCCTGTGCGAGCATAAAACTTGTTGCGGTCTTCAAGACCTAAGAAAATATACCGTCTCAATCCAATTTCGTCCAGAAATTGATCATGTCTTGGTTTGGCATCAACCTGTTTTTTCACAGGAGGATATGGTGGAAGATGGAAAACTAACCGAGCGCAATCAAATCCCATGTTGCTTTTTGTCGATTGGTTGAGAAACGATTCTTCATTGATATAGGCTTCTCCTCCTGGAAATGTAACCAGTAAAGGCATTTTTAGGGACGTATCCACAGGCAATGACAATAGCGCGTATGCTTTTTGGTTATTTAGATTGGAGCAACTGATCCGATAATAATGGAATGTGTTGTCCGAAGCGTATTTCTGCATTTTGAAATCTGGTGGAATGGAAGCTAGTTCCTTCTTTGTATTGTTCCAGAAATCATCAAAATCCGGAGGTTCGGGAAGCAATGGACGCAGTTGGTCTGGATCCACGCCAACGCCGCACAAAACAGGTTTGCTGTCTTTTTCAAAAGTTGAAACGGCGCAACGGACAAAGCCTGGATGTGGCAAAATCGCCTGCACTCTTACTGGAGGGACGACGGTAAGTCGTTGCAAAATCGCTTCTCCATCCATGGAAACAACTACTTTCAGTTTCTTTGGCTTGTCTGCTGTGATAATGAATTCAAATGGTTCATTAACATGGACAAGATGCGATTTTCGATTGCATTCCACGGTAATATTTAATGGATTTTCAGACGCTTTTGCTGTCGTGGCAGTTTGCTTTGATGCTGAATATGAAATAGTTGTAGTTTTTTTTGTCATTTAAAACAACCTCAAACAATGATGAAATCAAATGGGATATGCAGAATACCGCACAAACCTGATGACAATTCATTTTTATGCTTATTTTAGTCAGTAATTTATCTCAAAAGAAAAAAACGTCAAATACAAACCATTATAAACCGTAAGATTTGAATATTTCAAATTGAATTTTGATAGTTCTGTTGTATTTTAGTTGCCATTTGAAACAAACAATACCGCGAAAAATACCTCAATGCCAGGAACGGGGTGTTTGAAGATGTGATGATGTCAAAATAAAATAACTTTAAGGAGAATCATGGGGAAAATCAAATTGATAATATTAGTGGTTGCTGTTCTATCGACTTGTTGTCTGATATTCTATGGATGTCGTTCCACTCCCAAAACTTATGCGAAGATATTGCCATCGCACACTGCCATTGCAAAGAACACGCAGCCTCTTTCGGAAGACGAACAGGCCGCATTGCGTTGGTTGGATCACATTATGGGTCCCTTGCCTCCTGAGGAGGAAAAAGACTGGTGGAACATTGGGGGACGACAGTTCGGATTGTTTTCGACACGTTATAACCTCGCGTTTGCGGGCTATGCCGCGGCCGCTTTGGGAATGCGCGGCGATACAGAACAGAAGGCGACCGTGGCACGAATTCTGGACAATTGCATCCGGCGTTATCTCCAAAAAGATGTGTGGGCCTACTCCCAATCCAAAAGCTATTGGGGAAAGAAACCATGGGCACCTGATCCGTGTTATCGCGAAAATGTGATGTACACAGGCCATCTTCTGCAACTTCTGGCGCTTTACGAAGGATTCACGAAAGATAAAAAATACTGGACGGAAGGATTTGATTTTGTTTGGAATGAAAAGCAAATCATCCATTACGATGTACAAAAACTCATTGATGTCACAGTGGAACAGATGCACGCAGCAGATTCTGGCGGAGTAACTTGCGAGCCTGGATTATTGTTTTTCCCATGCAACAACCACCCTCACTATGCCTTGAAGATATTTGCAAATCTTGGGCATGGCAATTGGGCGACAGAAGCCCAAAAATGGGAAAAGTGGGCTCTGGAAAATTATAGCAACCCACTGATGGGGGGCGGTGCTCTCAATCTAGTCTATCATACAAAAACCGGAGTGTTCTATCCACGTGGTTATGCGGGACTTGATGGTTGGTCGTTACTCTGGTATGAACCATGGGCGGAAGATCGTTCCACTGCCCTTGCTCTTTGGGACAAGGCGAAAAATTTGCTAGATTGGGAAAAATTAGCTGAACCGACTGATGTTGTCGAAGGGAGCAATAATTGCATGAATCCGCAACAAGTGCCAGCCACTGTTCTGTCTGTTTTTCTTGCTGCCGCCGCCCGTGCCTGCGACGACAGCACGACAGCGGAACGATTGGAGCGTCCCTTGGATGCGAAATATCTCCGTCGCGAAAATGGGTACTTTTGGCTGGAAGTCGGCCGTGAATGGCGCATCGGCGCGACTGCCAACCGCATCATTGCGCTTGCCGAAGAAAATGGCTCTAGCTTCCGTGACTGGAAGCCATCTGTTAAATAATTTATAATCAACGCTTTGTCACACAACACGAAAGACGTATCTGCGCATGGGATGCTTGTGAAAACCACGACATTTACACAATCTCTAATTGCCTTCTGCGGGATCAGATAGATGCAGCCTAACAGGACATCGACAAGCACAGGTTCGCTAAACACAAAGTCTCTCATCAAGATATCCGCGTCATCAAACGTTGTTTCATTGCTCAGCGTGGTGAAACGATTTCAGAAGACAACTATTTTGTTTTCACCGCTTTAAACGTAAAGAACTGCTTCTGTTATCGCTTCCGCGCCAATAAATGGTTCTAAAAGATCATTGAACAACATCGTCATATTCTGGATTGCGCCATAGATCATTTTGGCCGAATGCCGTTGTGTTTTTCATCCGCCATCAGAAGCCCCTTTGCAGTTGATTTGGCGACCAATATTGTTGAAATCACGTGCAGTGGAGACCAATGATGCCACGTCGCTACAAAAATCGCCGATGGAACGGCGCAAGTCCCATTGAGCCAGCAAAAATTCCGTCCATGGAATAGTCGCACAAGACAAATTTCTGTGTTTCTTCTGACGGGGAACCATTCTCCACCTGCCGCGAATTGTACCGAATTTGTATCATTCGAGGCGATATAAATACAAAAATGGCGGAGAGGGGGGGATTCGAACCCCCGGTAGGTTGTTGTACCTACGACGGTTTAGCAAACCGCTGCCTTCGGCCACTCAGCCACCTCTCCGCTTACGCGAATTGATTAAAATGTAAATGAAACTGTATTAATATGACCTGTTTTCTGAATAAAGCAAGTCTTTTGCTTGATTTTTTCAGAAAAAACTTTCATCAAGCCCTCCATGATGGCATCTTCCTGCTTTGTTTCCACACCCAATGCCTGATTTATCTACCTTATATTTATATACATTCATCTTCAATCCAATAACTGACAGACCATCTGGGATTGCTTTTTACGTGGTCAAGCGTATATTTTATCATGAACGGTCACCACACCAATCCAATCAAGAGGTTCCATGCAATCACATCCAAACATTGTCATGTTCGTTTCTGATGACCAAGGGGCCTGGGCACTTGGCTGCGCAGGAAATGACGAACTCAAGACACCAACACTCGACAAACTCGCAGCAAACGGCGTCCGTTTTGAAAATTTCTTCTGTGTCTCGCCCGTTTGTTCGCCTGCTCGCGCCTCTCTGCTCACAGGGCGCATTCCTTCGGACCATGGCATCCAAGACTGGCTCCGCAAAGGAAATATCGATGATCCGGAAGGCAATTTCAGTGGAAGAGATCGTGCCATTGGCTATCTCAATGGGTTGGACGGATTTACAGATTACCTAGCCCAAGCCGGCTATGTCTGCGGCTTTTCCGGAAAATGGCATCTCGGAGACAGCGCACGTCCGCAAAAAGGCTACTCCTATTGGGAGGCATACGCCTTCGGCGGGGGAGATTACAACAATTATGTATGGCTTGACCATGGCAAGCCTTATCGCCGCACAGATTATGTCACAGACTATGTCACGGAGAAGGCCATCGACTTCCTACATGAACGCCATGGCAAAACAGAACCATTCATGTTGAGCGTCCATTACACCGCGCCTCACTCTCCATGGGCGCAGCGTTTCCACCCCCCCGAAATATGGCATCAATATGACAACTGTCCGTTCAATTCGACACCAAATCTCCCACGACATCCATGGCAATCGCCGACGGCCCCGCAGGGCTACACGCCCGAATCAAGACGTGAAAACCTCCAAGGCTACTACACCGCCATCACGGCAATGGACACGGGAATCGGTCATATCATGGCTGAACTCGAACGCATGGAAATACTTCAAGACACGCTCGTAATCTTCAGCGGAGACAATGGCATGAACATGGGGCACCACGGCATCTGGGGCAAAGGCAACGGCACTTTCCCGCTGAACATGTATGACACATCCGTCAAAATCCCATTCATCATATCATGGGCTGGTCACATCCGTGCCAATTGGGTCGCCAACGGCTTGCACAGCCATTACGACGTATTCCCGACCATCCTTGATATCGCAGGAATCAAAAATCCCCTCGCCGACCGCCTCCCTGGACATAGTTTTGCACACAACCTCTTGGAGGGCAATGATGAAGGGGAAGAAAACGTGGTAGTCTATGATGAATACGGACCTGTCCGCATGATTCGCTCAAAAGACTGGAAATACGTCCACCGCTACCCCTACGGTCCTCATGAGCTCTACCATCTGGCCGACGATCCAGACGAAACACAAAATCTTGTTGATTCGCCAGAATATGCCAGCCGCGTGACAGCCATGCGTTCACAATTGCGTAATTGGTTTGCAAAATATGTAAATCCATCCCGTGACGCAGTCTATGAAGGTGTCAACGGGTTCGGTCAAAACGGCATGACGGGTCTTGAAGCGAACGGCGAATGCCCATGGGAACAGCCTCATTCATAAAGCTTTCCACTGTTTTTTTGCCAGCATATTTGTAAATGTGATTTTGCAATTATATTATGTAATTTGCCCTCTGCATAAAAACGATTGTTACCACAACATCACAATATGAGCGATAAAAAAAAGCAAATTCTAGTTATTGACGATGAGAAATTCTCCTTGACGACCGTCCAGGCTTGTCTGCGTGGGGAGAATTATGAGCTCTCGTTATGCCTTGATCCCTTGGAAGCATATTCACAATTCAAAAAGGCCAAGCGCTTTGATGTCATCATAACGGACATCAACATGAACGCCATCAACGGCTTCGACCTGCGGGACCTCATCCGTGCATCGGATAAACTCGTCCCCATCATCTTCATGTCGGCGATGACGGACAATCTCGACAATGCCTTGATGCGGCAGATATCATCAGACCGTTACTCCTACTACATGAACAAGAGCTTCAAGAAGAAGGACTTGCTTGTCATGCTTGACCGCGTGCTCGAAGTCCCGAATGCCTTGCAGGAAATCTCCAGGCTGAAAAACAGCCAGGACAACGACCTCAAGTTAGCAGGACAGATACAGAAGCTCATGCTGCCCCCATGGAGTATGGTCAACGAAGATTTCGTCGCATCCTATGTCTATGAACCGCAGTCGCTTGTATCAGGCGACCTTCATGAGCTTTTTCCATTGGGAAACCATCGCTACATCAGCATTGTAGGCGACATTTCAGGGCATGGAGTCTCCGCCGCCCTCTGCATGACGCCTATCCTGCTGTTCATCAGAAGCTTGATTGAAAAACAGCCAGTGGAAAAGTTGACTCCTGATTTCATCCTAACGCAGCTCAACAACATCTTCTGCGACAATTTCCACAAAATTGAATATATGTCCTGCCTGATCGCCCTATGGGATTTTGAGAACAACCACCTCACTTACCAAACGGCGGGGCATCCTGACCTCCTCTGCCTGGATTTCAAAAGCAAGAAGCTCCAGACCATCAATCCAGACAAAATTGGTTCGGGACTCATCGGCATCGAAAAGGGAAGCCAGTTCCCACCGGAGTACAACATAGAGTTCGATTTTACGGAAGATCATCTTTTCTTGGCATATACTGACGGTCTTTTTGATATCGGCTCAAAACAATATCCAGACTCTTTCATTGAAGAAAGCGAATTATACGACCTCATCACCTCCTTGACGGATACGGAATGCACTGTCACCCTGCCCTTCCTAATCAGAAATTTCATCGAACAAATCGGTTATGATTTTCCGTCGGACGACATCTTCCTTTTCGCCATCCGCAAAAACACCACCGCGCAACACCAGACGTTCATCTCCAAAATCAGCACGGACATCAACGAAACGAACACCATGCTGGACCGTGTGCACGAATATCTCACATCTGCCACGGAAAAGTGTCTCACCAGCCAGGAGGACAGCATTGAAATCCTCCTTGGTGAAGTCTTGATCAACGCCGTCCAACATGGAAAGGACATCGCCAACGCCGCCCACAACGGCATCATCGTGCAAATCAGGCCATTGGAAGATAAAGTCGAAATCACCGTACTGGAGCGCGGCGTATTCTGGGATACGGACAGGAGTTTCAGCGGCGCGGAAATGGATAGATTGCTTAACGAATTGAACGACAATTTCATGCAACATGGTCGCGGTCTCCCGCTCATTTACAGCATCGCCTCCACCGTCACACGTATGCACTACCATGGACTGAACAAGTCCGTATTCTACATAGACAACAACTAAGCATAAAGGCATTTGGCAACATGGATAAAGCTATCGTCGATTACATGAAGGAAAACCTAGGGCTTGATGACATGGATATCATCAAGGAGATCTACGACGAATACACAAGCACCGTCAAAGGAAAGCTAGCGGAAGCGGATTCCGCACTCCAAGCGCAGGATTTTCCCACGCTCGCCAAGCACGCCCATGCCATGAAAGGATGCGCCTTGAATATTGGACACGAAGCACTTGCAATAGTCGCCAAGGAACTCGAATATCTGGGCAAGGGGCTCGGTCCCGAACCGCCGTCAGCTGGAAACTGTTCCCTGCTCCTGCAAAAATTGCATGACATATTCCATAAGTTTTTGGAACTCTAGGCTTATGGAACTCCGAATGTAATATATATCTATTTTCATAATTACGGATCATGGCATACTCCCAAAAGACAGATAATCCAGAGGAAATCGAACGTATCGTCCAGAGCATCCTCCATCGAAGACGCAAGATATTTCTTGCACGTTCGCTGAAGCTGACCATCTGGGATATGACGATCAAGGGGTCACTGTTTATCAAACGTACCATTGACATCGTCGCTTCCATTTTACTACTGTTTATCCTGTCTCCATTTTTGTTGATTCTGTGTATCCTCATCAAAATAGATTCAGACGGTCCCATCATATACCAGTCAATACGCATCGGACAATATGGACGACCTTTCAATTTCTTTAAATTCCGCTCCATGTACGTCAATTCGGCAGAAATATTAGAAAAAATGCAAAAGAAAGCAAATATAAATGACGGTTCACGCACGCAAACAGTTGCCCTATCAGACTTAAACAAGCCCAAAGGCAATGACGAACGCATCACAAGGGTCGGTCGTTTTATCCGTAAAGCCTCCATAGACGAACTTCCACAATTGGTCAATGTTTTGCTTGGAGACATGAGCCTGGTCGGCCCACGCCCCCCCATTCCTCCGGAAGTAGCCAACTATACATTGGAACAAAGAAAAAGGCTCAATGTCAAACCTGGAATCACCTGCATCTGGCAAGTTGCAGGTCGCAGCGACATTCCCTTTGAACAGCAAGTGGAACTTGACAAGCAATACATTTCCAACCATAATCTATTCACAGACTTATGGATTCTCCTAAAAACCATTCCAGCCGTCATCACTGGAAAAGGCGCCTATTAACATCGAACATTCTATAAAAGGCAACGGCTGCCCATGAAGGCCATTCTCAACATCCATAGTGAGTATTCACAATGGTTCCTGGAATTCTTCAATTTCAGGAATCCATACACCTTACCGTTTGTCGCCAAGCCACTTGCATACCATCTCCTTGACTTCTGCTCCAACTTGAAAATCAATGAGGTCCTCATATTGGACTACCTCTACAATGAAAGACTGGCTCAACAATTCAACAAAAGCTCACTTTGGTATCCCAAACTGAAATACATAGGTGTCAAGACAATCCCGAATGTCAAGCATCTTGTTGATTTCCACCATAAATTCTGTGAAAACGACGATACGCTCGTCATGAATGGTTTGTTCTTCATCGGCGGTTCGTCCAACCATTTAGAGAGTCAAGAGCAACTTATACAAGCACTTGAACCTGCAAATACGCCACCAACATCATCCGGAATCTACCTATACCGTCGAGACGGCCTCTTCAAAGTCAAACTCCCTGGCATAACACAGTTAAACTCAATTCAGGATTATTTTAATCTAAATCTCTCTCTTCTGAAACCGCACCGTCCTTGTAGCCTCCCTGGCTATGCGCAAAAAGACGGAGTCGTATTCGGCATCAATCCAGTCATCATGCCAGGCAGTTATTTCAGTACGCTGCCCCCCGCCGAGCAGCCTCTTTCGGAAGATGAACAAGAAGTCAAGCTGTTGTTCGGAGACAATGTCAGACTCGAACGCAACTGCACATTCCAAGGCCCCGTGATCATCGGTAGCAATGTCGTCATCGATGAAATGGTCCATGTCGAGCGAAGTATCATACTTGACAATTCATATATTTCATACGATCTTGAAATCAAAGATAAAATCATCGAAGCCCACACCATCATTGATCCCATCTCCCAAGCCAAAGTCACCATCGAAAGAAATGACCTGCTTGCTAGCGCTTATCCGCACATAGGGAATAAAATATATAATTTTATAGGAATATGTTTTGATTATCTTCTAACTATTTGGCTGGTTCTCCACCTTTCATTCTGCTATACAATCTTCCTGCTGTTTTTCTTCTCCTGGACAACACATTCAAAATATTGGTTCTTCAAACTTTCGCTTGACAAATACACAGGCGCCTTCCAATGTCTGAAAGGCCGTAAAAAACTAGTCGGATACGCATATCCTCCAGCACAAGCCGCCCTTTTCACTTACACAGAATCCATATCCGACTCAACGGATACAGTCCAGTTGCTCATTGATGACCAATATTTCCAAAACCATAATACATTTTTCTTTAGAATTGCCCTACTCTTTTCAATTCTCATAAAACGCCTATTCCAAAGCAATGCCCACCTCCCCGTTTATTGATTTTACTGCTTCACACGACACAACTGTCAACCAGTTGATTGCCGACACAATTTGCGATTTGCAGCATGACATACATCAAATTGCAGATTCCTCAATTTTTTCCATCTATATGGGTGGCGGATACGGCAGAGGCGAAGGCGGCGTGTTCATAACAGACGATCAACGACATCTTCCTTATAATGATATTGATTTCTTCGTCTTCACTCGTCGTAAATTATCATGGAAACGGAAAGCATTTGATGATGCGTTACAAAAAATCGGTCTAGAGTACACACATCGTCTCGGTATCTCCATTGATTTCGCCCCAGCCAAAAATATCGACAAGTTCCGCAAAGAACAGCATACACTCATGTATCAGGAACTTCTCTATCGCCACGTGCTTATCCATGGGCCGGATATCCTGTCCGACATAACCTGTTTGCCTCCCCATGACCTTCCCGCACTTGAAGGCTTAAGATTATTGGTGAATAGAGGAATGGGACTTTTGCTGGCCATCAAAAAACTGGCGGATGAGCCAGAAGCACCCGACACGATTGATTTCGCTGTAAGAAACATGCATAAAGCCGCGCAAGGTGCGGGCGATGCCCTGCTGATAGCCATGCATCGCTATGACTATAGTTTTGAAAGAAGGCTTCAACTTATTCAATATGATGCTAAGACCAATCCAGCCTTCAAGGAACTCGCACCACTTTACAAAGATGCCCTTGATTTCAAAATTTTTCCATCATCTTCCCATTTAAACCCTTTAGAAATGCTCCCAAAATACACAGGCGCTTGGTACGAGGCAGCCAAATATTTTGTTGCCATCACCACGGACAGGACTCCAGCCATCCTTCAAACACCATCTCTGTTGTCTGATTGCATTTACCAGCATCCGAATTTTAAGGGACGCGGTCCGTTCATCAATGCGTTCAGATGGATGGCGAAAACTAAAACTTTCTCCCCCATGCAACTTCTGTTCAAGAATCCAACAACGCGACTTTTCTCACAAGTCTCACAGGAATTATTTGAAATTCATGAGAAAATAGCTATAGTAAAAGGTAAAATAGGAGAATTGTTTATCAATGATAAGCAATTCAAGTCATTATTCCGCTTGTGGCGGATTTTCAACTAATGCGATTATTCTTCTAAAAGATAGAGATAATTTCAGCATTATCATATATATAATATAATATATTATATAGTGACTAAAGGCGAAAAAATGTCTCAGCAACTAGAGCCCATTTACAATACAGATGAAATCAGAATGCGCAGAATGCTGGCGTATAAGAGCCTTATTCTGTCCATTCTGAAAAAAAGCATCATATTCCTCGTCCTTATCGCCATATTGGTCACGGCGGGAGTTCTTTATTTTTTCTACAAACAAAATTTAAAACTGCCCTATAGGCACAAGGCCACCACAAGTCTCGTTTACGACCCCAAACACACTACTGGTGTATCTTCCATTTCCCTCGGCATTGTTTCCCAAGTTATTTCCTCTCGCCAGTTAAAGGATGAAGCCGCAAAACTTGTGAATCTTCCCCAACATGAACAAAGTAAAATTAACGGCGCCATCGAAATCACCATACCACGTGGCACACCCAATCTTCTGGTCATAACTGCGGGAGCAGACAAACCAGAAGAGGCGATTGACTTAGTAAACATGTATGCTAGACTTGCGGTCAAAGCATACAGCCAATATAGGGTTGAAAATCTTCGCGGGAAAATCAATGAACTGAACAAACAAAAAACCGTCAAGACAAGTGACCTGCAGTCAATCGAAGCTGAGCTGCAGAAACTAGTCGAATCCATGACCGCCTCCACACCCGCTCAGGAACTGGAACGTCTCAAGCAATTGACCTACAGGCAACAAGACGAAATCTCCCAGATTATCAAGCAGACTGCAAATGAAAAACTGCGTCATGAGCGGCTAGTCAAAAGTATGGAAGGTGTAAACCAAGATGCCATCAAGAATTATAAACGCATCATCGGGCTTATTACAGAACGAGACAAGTATGCGGCCATCCTGGAAGCAAAAAAACAACTCTACACGGAAATCATGCCTCAAGTCATTCAAGCCAGAAGCGACTATGAATATGCCCAGAAAAATCTTGATAAAGTTTTGGAAGAATTGAAAATCAATGAAACTGATGTTCTCTTCATAGGAGATGCCTTTACAAGCAATGCAGAACTAGAGAACTCTGAAACTCTATTAGCCATTTTGGCACAGCACCAGTTAGTCGCGGAGCAGGAGCTGGAAAAAACACAAACGCGAATCAGCGAAATTCGTGAACTCCTCCCAAGACAATCGGAACTCATGCAGAAAAGAGATGAATGCAAGGCTAGTCTAGCCAAATTGGAAGACGATATCAATACCAACAGCTTCCTTATCTCCCTCGCCAATCAGGAGCTTAAAATTTTGGAAACGGCTGACAACGCCTTCTTTTCTGGTGGTCTTGATACAAAAAAGTTTGTACTTAGTACTTTCATAGGATGCCTATGCAGCTTCTTCTGCGCCATTCTCCTAATCAGCATCTTCTCCAGATTCGGTTCCATCAATTCTGCCACAGAGCTACAGGATCTCGCTGAAATCGAAGTGTTTGACATGTCAGTATCAAAACTAAAGAATTTCGATGAAGCGCATCTGAAAGAATTCACCAGCAACATTTACTATGAACTTAGCCAAATCATGCCTGACAGAGCACTCCTTTTTTATGGGGCTTTAAGAGGAAGCTATTCAACCTCTTTGCTTTTTGATCAAATGCTATTCCAATTCGCAATAAACGGTGTTCGCGTCTTCGTCCTCAATCTTGAACCTTACAATATGACAGTCAATCCCCAAAACCCATCCGCGACAAGCGATGCCAATGCAGAGGATGAAGTCGCCGCTGAACTTCTTGGCGTAGAGAAACAAGGCAATTTTGGTTTATTCAAACTCGGTAATGCCAATTTTCTTTCCCCTAATGAAAATGATATCTTGCGAATGGATTTTGAAACACTTTTGAACCATTATGATAAAATTTTCATCTGCCGTCAAGCGCAGTTCTCCGGTAAGGAACTGTTATTCAAGCAGTTGACAACCATGACAAAAAGCTGCCTTCTAAGCGTCGGCAAAAACAAGTCACCGAGAAGTTTCCTGAAACTGATCAGAGACAGTCATGCAGATGAAGACACAATTATCACTGGCATCTTCACCGAACCATAACCATTCTTCTTATTTCAACATTCAGATAGAGCTACGCACATGAAAAAAATAATCGCCAGTCTTTTCCTTGTGTTGCTTTCGGTATTTCTGACTTCCTGCAATACGTTCTATGATTTCGACGATCCGTATTATAGTCTCCCAGAAGCTTCTACGGAAATGCTTGAAATCTCCTTATACACACCTGAACAATTAGCACAAAGAGCTAACGAGCTTGCTCAAATTAATAAGCAGAAATATCCTGAGTACACACTGGACATTGGGGACGAGTTTGAAATCCGCGTTTATAACCAACCGGATCTTCATGCAACAACAGCCGTTACACCAGATGGTTGCATTTCAACTGTATTCGTCGACAAGTTGTCCGTAGTAGGAAAAACCATTCCAGAAACAACCACGATGATGGAAGACATTTTGAAGCAGTACATCATCAATCCAAAAGTCACCATGATTCCTCTCGACTTGAAATCTCAGAAGGCATCCATCGCTGGAGCAGTCGTCCACCCGGGAGTTTACCCCGTCTCCAAAAACACGCGTCTCAGTGAAATCTTCGCAATGGCTGGTGGTGGAGCTACTCGCTGGATCAATGGCAAGCAGTTGGACTGCGCGGATTTCACGTTTTCCTATTTAGTTCGCGACGGGAAGCAGCTCCCCGTAAATTTCTCGCTAGCAATTGAATATGGAGATCCAGACAACAACATTTTCATCCTCAAAGGTGATTACATTTACATTGCCATCCGTTCTGAAAAGATGGTAAACATCACAGGTGAAGTCGCCTCTCCACAATTCCAAATGTGGAATTCCGGCATGGGGCTTCTACAGGCTATTACCAATGCCGGCGGCTTGAGAGAACAGAACAATGGATACGCCGTTATCATCCGCGGCGGCATGGAAAATCCTCAATTTTTCAAAGCTGATATTAACAAAATTTTCGATGGACGCAAACTGGACGTTCCCCTTCATCCTGGCGATACAGTCTATATCCCCAAAGACGGTCTTTCCGTTTGGAATACATACATTGCCAAACTCATGCCGACTGCTTCGTTCATCAATATGCTGATTTCACCATACCATTGGTATAAAGAAATAACAAGATAAGGAAACTTATATCCCTTTATATAATTGGATTTTTAAGACGCATTTGTCCGCATGGAACTAAAACACATCATTTTTTTCTTTTCCCTCTGCGGAATCGCTCCATTGGCACTCGCCTGCATGGTTAGCAAGACAGTCATGCGGGCATGTGTCTTCTCGCTTCCCCTTATTTTGGCAATATATCAACTTACAGCAATCAATTTCGGCAACCCTCTTGATTATTATTACAGAGGAACTGCTCAAGGCTTCGAATTTTCTCTCATTCACATGATCGTGTTTTCCATTCTGATTGCGATGTTGGTTAAACAATGGCCTTTAAAAATATTGATACCTGGAGTTATCATTTATAGTTTATATTATTTTATATGTGTTCTATCACTCATCAATTCTCCTGATTTTCTTTTTTCTTCTTTTGAACTGTGGAAAATGTTAGCCTTTTTCATCGTTTTTCTCACATTGGCGAACTATTTCCACTTGACCCATGATTACGACTCCTTCATCTACGGACTCGCGGCACTCGTGATCATCCTGTTCTACGAAGCGTTAATGCAAAAATATTTTTATGGGCGTGTGCAAGTGAAGAGTTATTTTCCACATCAGAATTCACTGGGCATGTTCGTATGCCTTGTAGGCCCCGTTTTCCTAGCACGTTGCCTTAATAATAAAGATGGTTTATTCAAAACATTATTCTTCTTATTTGTTTTTTTTGCTTCATTTGCCATGTCGATTTTCACTTATTCTCGAGGAACAGTTTTCGGTTTCCCATTCGGCTGTGCCATTACAGTTTTTTTCTCAACTGTATTAAATTTTAAAACTAAAACCATATATATGCTTCTAGTTATGATAATATTGGGAACCTTTGTTGTAGCCTACTGTTTTCCACGAATAATCAGCCGCTTTGAAAATGCTTCCTCTGCATCGAAAAATACCAGAATCATGCTGGCAGTTGTAGCTACAAACATCATGAAAGACAAGCCTTTCGTCGGTTGCGGAGTCAATACATGGACTCATTCAGTCGCAAAGCCTCAATACAATCCATTTCTCGATCCTGCAAATAAATCATTAAGCGGCGAGGTCCAAGGTATTGTGGAAACGATCTACCTGCTTGTCGGTGCCGAATGTGGATTTCTCGGGCTTATCATGCTCCTGTGTTGGTTTTTTTATTATCTATTCCACGCATTACTCCAAGGTTTCCGATGGCGAAAAACGCAATATTTCTACATCATGGTCGGTCTTCTAGGTGGTTTAGCTTCTAACTACCTACAATCCACCCTTGAATGGGTTTTGAAGCAACCAATCAATTTTTGCGTTCTTTTCTGCTGTTTCGCCATGTTGTCGTCCTTCATACAAGGCAGCCGCAATCATACATTCCTATCACAACTTGAAATTCTTGACTATCAGAGACGTGAAGCAATAAGACGCCAAGAGGAGAAAGCAACTCTTTTAAAGAATCAGCAACCATAAAATGGAAAGGATGACGATATCCTAAATCAAACACAGCATATTTCACATACAATTCAGAATCCTTCCCCAAGCCATTGTTTTTATATAGCTTTTGTTGCTATTGCTTAATGGCTTGAATGACAGACACCTCCCAAAACAAAACGAGGCAGGCTTTTCCGCTTGCCTCGTTTTGTTTAGTTATTTTCTCTGCACATCAGCCCGGAAGCACATAGTATGATTTCGGCGGCTCGCCTGTGACGGCATAATAGACGCCGCCGGCGATAATGACCATCAAACCAGCCAGCAGGTCGCCCGCAATCAATCCGATGAACATCGGCTTCAGGAACTGGTAGCACTTGCTTCCGCCAAAACGCATGACGGCCATTTTCAGCACTCCTCCAATCACAAACGACCACGCCAATACATATCCTGCAAATCCAGACCATGCACAGAATATAATCGGATGCACGGGCCACCACGGGACATGAAGGCGCATTGTGGAAAGGAGCAACACCCCCGTAAAGGTAATGGCAAACGCAATCCAAAACGGCTTCGTCGGCGACGCTACCACAAAACGACGCCAGCTCTTCACGTTTTCCGATTCTTTCAGAACACCTTGTGCAAGCAATTGAGTACGGGATTTCACCACGCTGTTAAACGTATTCTGCGGCGTGTTTTTCGTACCGAATCCGTCAAGCCAGTTGATGCCGCGGTCGTATGAGAAATACCATGTGAAAATGATAGCCGCCACAAGCCCGCACAGCATAACAACCGTCAGCATCGGGAAATAGCGCTTTCTCTTGGTCGTTTCACCCGTGCCGTCAAGGAATTTCATGGCACTCATCATGAAAGGCATGAAAGTTTCGCGAGTATCCATGAAGAACATCGTCGTCGTGAAGAAAATCAATGCGAGCGTCGTCGGTCCGAGAGCCTGTTCGCCGAACAGAGCGAACAGAATCACGCCAGGATACAGGTTTGGATTCAAGTGGTACATGCCCGTCTCGGCAAGGATTCGCGCCATGACCAGATAAGCGATGACCATCATGATGGCAAGCAGCGTTGACAACTGCCAATCCAATCCTCCACGCGTCACACCGATGATAAAGCACAAGATACCAACGATGAACACACGCATTCCCCACACGCTTTCCGCCTCCGTTTCCGCACTTCCCTTCAGTCCGAATGCCTTCCGCAAAACCTGCCAGTAGTAGTGACGTCCCGTATAAACCAGCACGGAGAAGAAGCCGATGTACGCACCGAACACCATGCCCCAGTCAGTACGCGGCGAGAACAACGTGCCCATGCGCAGCGGATAGCCCCAGTTAATGAACAGGCCGAAGATGTAGAAAAACACGAACGGACTGAATCCAACGCTCATGCAGACATCCGTCGGAAGCATGTATGCAAGCCCGATGACCGCGAAAAACACGCGAATCCACATCAACGTCCCATAGCCACCGCCACGCACAAATGTCGGGAACGTCTCACGCAAGGCGCGGAAGTCAAAGACGCGTGTAACGGGAATCAACTGGTCAGGGAAATACAGGCAGATGTAATTGTTCGCATGGATGACAAACACGAACACCAGCGCAATCCAGAATGCACGATTGCGGAAGATTGGATTCGTCCGTCCCTCCATATCCGGCATGACAGCCTGAGCCACCTGCACCACAGGATATGGAAGATGCTCGTTTGACGCCCATTGACGATGAAACACGGTCGCAAGTCCCGTCAAAGCAATCCACATGATGATGAACAGCGGAATCCAATATTCCAATGGCTTACGCCATGCTGACCACGGAATGTCAGAGAACGCAATCCGTTTCGACGGATCCGTTCGCGCCCCTTGGATCATCGTCGTCAACGCATCCTTTTCCTCTGGATCCGCCATCATGAATTTCGGGAGGTACATCGTCACAGGCTTGTATGTCTTGTTGTCCTCCTGCAACAATTTCCAACTAGAGATCGTCTTCGCATAATGGTGCGGCAGCATCATCGCGCGCGGCACAAGACGCATGAAACTGCTCGTCGCCATACAGCACGCAGGCAACACCAACGCCATGATAAGGCACACCTCGCGCTTCGTAAACGGACGGAAAAATCCCTTGCTCCGTCCTCTTGCCAACATTCGCAGAAGCGGATTCACGACTATCAAAAAAACAATGAGGCTGCCATAGACGGAAAGCGGGAAATGCGTTCCCACCATGACTGTCTGATGCAGCACGATGTCATTGTAAAAAGCATAGCCACACAGGAAAGTGGCTCCTAACAGACCTATTATAAAAGCTCGCAGTGACATTCGAATCCTTGTTGTTCTCTATTCCTAAATCACAGATATGTAAATGTAAAATCTACCACCATTTTCATCAACTTACAACTTCTCTCCTCTGAAAATGTTGCTTTTTTATCTTTTTATTTTCCCAAACAAAAACACAATTGTCACATTTTGTCATGTTTTATACTTGATAATCATATCTTTTACATTATATTATTATAATAAAAATTTATTTCATAACCTCAAAAGATAGGGATAGCAACCATGCAGGAAGAGAAAAACACCAATCATGATGACGACGTCATCGAATTTGACGACGCCATAACAGAAGACCAGCAACAGACAGCGGAAGAACCACAACAGGAAAAACAGCCGTCTGCGACAAAAGAACCAACCACGGCAGAACAAGCAGAAGCCACAGAACCACAAGAGGATACGGATAATCCAACCAAGCAGCCGGAAGCATCTGAAGAAGACACGGCGCAAGCAACTTCCCAAGCTGCTTCTGAGGACGACGATGAGCCAGTCGTCACATTTGACTCCTTTGGCTTCTGCCCCGAAATCATGCAGTCCCTCAATGAAGCAGGCTTCCGTGAGCCAACTCCCATCCAGGTGAAAGCCATTCCATGCGTCATGGAAGGACGCGATGTCATCGGCCAAGCCCTCACAGGCACGGGCAAGACGGCCGCATTCGGACTTCCGACCATGCAAAAAATTATGAACGAGCCTGGCCTCAATCTGCTCGTGCTCGTCCCGACCCGCGAGCTTGCCGCGCAAGTCTCCAACGAACTTTTCAAACTTGGCCGTTACGCCAATATCCACACCGCCGCATTCACGGGCGGACAATCCTACAGCCGTCAGGAAACCATTCTCGCAAAAGGCATTAACGCCCTGGTTGCCACACCTGGCCGCCTCCTCGATTTGATTGATTCAGGCCATTTCGACGACGTCAATCCCAAACACATCGTTGTCGATGAAGCGGATGAAATGCTGGACATGGGCTTCCTTGAAGACGTAAAGAAGATTTTCGAGCATTTCAACGGAGAACACCAGACCATGCTTTTCTCCGCCACGATGCCGCGCCCCGTCATCCAACTGGCTGAGCACATTCTGAAGAATCCCGTGAACATCACGACATCCATCACGGAAAGTACTAACAACGACATTGAGCAGCTTTTCTATGTCATTGAAGACGATGAACGTGCAGATGCGGTCATCCGCCTCATCGACGCGGAAAACGTCACCAAGGGCATGATCTTCTGCCGCACGAAAGAGGAAACGGATTCTCTGAACATCCTGCTTTCCGCAAGAGGCTACAACGTCAACTGTCTCCATGGCGACATGGAGCAGGCTCAGCGTTCCCGTGTCATGGCCGCTTTCCGTCGCGGTGAAATCGACATTCTCGTTGCCACAGACGTGGCCGCCCGCGGCCTGGATGTCGATGATGTCTCGCATGTCTTCAACTACCACCTTCCCTTCGACTCTCGCGGCTACGTCCACCGCATCGGCCGTACAGGCCGCGCAGGCAAGACAGGCACGGCCATCACACTTGTAACGCCACGTGAAATGAGGCAGTTGGACGCCATTCGCCGAAACGTCGGTGCCCAAATGCAGAACAGACTTGTACCCACTCGCACGCAAGTCACGGAACAACGCCTCAAGAAAATCTTCCATGATGTCCACGACTACAAATTGGATTTGAATATCCTGAACCAAGTTGAGACGCTTTCCGTCAACCAGGACTTGCTGGTCATTATCGCCAAGCTGCTCACGCATCAACTCGCTTCCAGCGGCGACAAAGGCCCTGAAGAAATCGGTCCGCAAGGGCAGAGACTCGAACGAATCCTCTCCCGCAGCGACCGCAAAGGCCGCGAAGGCCGCGAAGGCGATCGTGACGAACGAGGCGGAAGACGCCGCCGTGACCGCGGTGGTCGTGGCGACAGAGGTGATCGTGGTGACAGAGGTGATCGTGGCGACAGAGGTGGTCGCCGTTCACGTCGTGAATACGATGCTTGGGCCCAGGAGGAGGATTTCGGAGATAACGAAGCCCCCGTTCGTCAAAAGCCAGGCAATCTCGATCGTCCGTCATACGCGGAAAACGCCCCCAATATGCGTGAAGATACGCCAGCCCGCCCCGAACGTGAAGAAAAGCCTGAACGCCATTACGACGACAATGACCGTCGTGAACGCGAAGAAAGGCCAGACCGCAGTGAACGCCATTTCGACGACGATCGCCACGAACGCGAAGAAAGGCTTGACCGTCGTGAACGTCGTTTCGACGACGACCGCCATGAACGCGAAGAAAGGCATGACCGTCGTGAACGTCGTTTCGACGATGACCGCCATGAACGCGAAGAAAGGCATGAACGTCGTGAACGTCGTTTCGATGATGACCGCCATGAACGTCGTTTCGATGATGACCGCTCGCGTTTCAATCGCGATGGCAAAGTCAACCTTCGTGAAGATTCCGGTCATGCACCACGCAAAGGCAAATGGGCGGATAAATTCCAAGACCGCGCACCGCGACGCGACTACGACAGACCATCCTCCTCATATTCCTCCTTCTCCGAAACCAAATCGAAAAAGCCAAAGCGGAACCTTCCGCCGCCTCCGCCCACCAGATCGAAGCGTGATGTCCCGCCACCGCCGAAAGACAGCCGGAAGCCATTTGCCCCATCTGCCAAACCAAAACGCAATACATCGTCTGGGAAAGACAGAAATTGGTATTTCAACTAATCGTTAGTTCTTTTACTAAAACAGATTAGTCAAACGGAAACGCCTCCGTCCTCAACGGGGGCGCTTTCGTTTTCCACGAACACGCCGATAGACGCGATGCCGCAGCAAACTGCCCAGCTTTAAATACCATGGCGCATTTTCCAATGCCTGCTTCAAACGCCCTTCGATCATTTCTGGATAATACGTTTCCACTATCTTGGCCAACGAAAATTCATCCGCCTTTCTCAATATCCCGAAAAAAAATTTCTGTAACCACGACGACTTTTCCGTAAGGCATACGGCGGTCGCGATGTCCAAAAGACACGGCTCCTCGCCATTCAAAATCATGATGTTCGCTCGATGGAAATCGCCATGGCAGATGCCACGGTCGTGCATTTGAAAAATCAAATCCGACAGTTTCTTGAAAAACTGCTTGCTTGGCTTCGTCTCGGCCGTATAGTGTCGAAGACTCAAAAGTACCTTTCCATCAACGAGATACTCTTCCAGCAACGTATCCTTTCCTACCAATCCGTATGGTTGCGGCACACGGATTCCAGCAGCGAGAAAAAGCCGCAGCTTTGCATCTTCATTCTTCAAGACGCGGTGACCGTACAGAAGACGTATCCCAATCCACCGATTGCGATAGCTCTTCACCAAACACTCCTGTCCGTTCGGCGATTTCCACTTATAAACATCGCAACCACCCCATGACCGCGAACGCTGCACAAGCTCGCTTTCAGACAAAATGCCATCTAGACCGATTTTCTCCGCATAAGCGAGAATTTCGGCCTCCGCATCCACTTCATGGGTTGTTTTTGTTGGCAACTGTGGCAAATTATACATTTTTACATCATTCCTACAAACCATACCATTTACTATACAGTCGTTTTTACAAAACACACGCAAAGACTTCGGCTTGCCGTCGTTTTTTCTTTTGCTGAGTTATTATGATCCAATTCACTCAAGTATCAAAAGCCTTTGGGAAACAGCAAGTTATCAACAATGCGTCCTTTACGGTGCATCAAGGGGAACGCGTCGGTTTTGTCGGTCCGAACGGCGCGGGGAAAAGTACCCTCTTTGAGATGCTTTCAGGTGGCCTCTCACCAGACAAAGGAAGCATCGACTACCCTTCCACGGAGCGTCTAGGCTATGTCAAACAGCAGATTTTCCTTGAAAATCAAGAGGTTCCGCTTCTGGACTATGTCGAAAACGCCATTCCCGAACTCGAAACACTCCAGGAGGAAATCCATCGGCTGGAACACTCGCTCGACACATTGAAAGACGCTGAGCAGGCTCGTGCCCTAACCCGCCTTGGAGACCTCCAGACGGAATTTGAGCATCTCGGCGGCTATGAATTGAAAAGTCGTGCCGAAATGACGTTGACGGGCCTTGGTTTCCGCATCGCACGCTTCAACGAACCGTTTTCGGCGTTTTCAGGCGGATGGAAAATTCGCGCCGAACTAGCCCGCGTTCTCGTATCACGGCCAGACATTCTCCTCTTGGACGAACCTACAAATTACCTTGATGTTCCTGCAATCGAATGGCTTAAGGATTTTCTCCGCAACTTTTCTGGAACCCTGCTGCTCGTCTCTCATGACCGCTATCTTCTCAATTCGCTTACAAATGTCACCATCGAAGTCATGGGCGGCATGATCACACGTTATCCAGGCAATTATGACCAATATGTCCGCGCCCGCGAAACGCGCCATGAACAACTCCTTGCCCAGAAAAAAAATCTAGACCGTAAACGCGAACAGATTGAAACATTCATCGACCGCTTCAAATACAAAGCGACCAAGGCCGCCCAGGCCCAGAGCCGCCAGAAAATGCTCGACAAGCTGGAAGACGTCGAAATCCCGCAAATCTATGTCAAAGCACCCAAAATCCGTCTGCCCATACCGCCGCGTTCAGGACAGGATGTCGTCTCCTTGCAAGACGCCTCCTTCGGATACACACCGGACAATCTCCTTTTCGAACACGTCAACCTGACCATTGAACGCGGCGAAAAGGCGGCATTCGTAGGTCTTAACGGCCTCGGTAAAACCACCCTCTTCCGAATTTTCTGCGACAAATTGCATCTCACATCCGGCAAATGCACCATTGGGCACGGAGTCGAAATCGGTTATCAGTCGCAGGATTTCACGGAAACCATGGATCCGAGCAAAACTGTATTTGAAACCGTCCGTGCCGTCTCGGCGGAACGTTCAGAAGGCGAACTGCGAAATATGCTCGGCGGCTTTGGTTTTCCAGGCGAAGCCATTGACAAATACGTCTCCGTGCTTTCTGGCGGTGAAAAGGTCCGTCTCGCCCTCGCACGCCTCCTTCTTCGTCCAAACAATTTCCTTCTCCTAGACGAGCCTACCACCCATCTGGACATCTATGCTCGCGAAGCACTCGAAGATGCGCTAAAGGACTATCAAGGCACGTTATGCCTTGTCTCGCACGATATTACGTTTGTCCGCAATCTGGCGACCACCATCTTCGAATTAACTCCAGGCAAAATTACCCGCTTCTATGGCAACTACGATTACTATCGCCAAAAACTCGCCGAACAGGAGGCCCGCCAAGCGGAAATTGAATCGCCGACGGCGCAAAAGCAAAACACCGCCAAAAACGCTCCTTCTTCTGCAAAATCTCCAGATGATTCAGCACCAACGATTTCCCGTAAAGACCGCAAACGCGAAGAGGCGAATATCCGCAATCAGTTCTCTGCAGAAAAACGCAAATATGAAAAGGCCGTCGAAGCGGCGGAAAAGAAATCAGAAATGCTTGAAGCCGAACAAGCCCAGATATTTTCGGACATGGCCAACGCCAAGCCGGGGCTTGATTTCGCCGCTCTCAACAAACGACTGGCGGAAATCAAAAAAGAATTGGAAGATGCCGTTTGGGAATGGGACGAAGCATCCAGAAATCTTGAAGACGTTAACAAACGCTGCGAAGCCAGAATCGCCGCATTGAAATAATCATGTGGTTCAATGTCATCGGTGGCGCGATTCTCGCGTTCGGCTTATATCAAATCCATTCCATTTCAGACGTCACGGAAGGCGGCGTTCTGGGGCTGACATTGCTCTTTCAGCACTGGTTCGGCCTTTCGCCATCCATTTCGGGCTTCGTCTTGAATGCGGCTTGCTATCTTTTTGGCTACAAGACACTTGGGAAAACATTCATCCGCAACTCCATCATTGCGGGAACGTGTTTCTCGCTCTTCTACGCACTCTTTGAGCAGATGCCGCGCCTATGGCCGCAAATTGGCCAGCATCCGCTGCTGGCGGCTGTCGGCGGAGCGGTCTTCGTCGGTTTCGGCGTCGGATTATGCGTCCGGAACAATGGTGCGCCGACAGGCGACGACGCATTGGCCATGGGCCTGTCGCGTATTCTAAAAACTAGAATCCAATGGATTTATCTCGCCAGCGACTTGACCGTGCTGTTGCTTTCTCTATCCTATATTCCCCTGCGGCGCATCCTGTATTCGCTTCTAACCGTCGTCCTGTCAGGCCAATTGATCGGCCTGACAGAATCGTACGGCAAAAACACACGGAAACGCCCCGCAGAAAATAGCGATTGAATCACTTCGTGCCGTAGAGACGGTCGCCGGCGTCGCCGAGGCCCGGCAGGATGTAGCCGTTTTCATTCAGCCGTTCATCCATGCACCCCAGATAGATGGGCACATCCGGATGGGCGTCGTGGACGGTCTGAACACCGCATGGCGCGCCGATGATGTTCACGAGCTTGATCGTCTTCACGCCACGGCGCTTCAGCGAATCGATTGCCGCGACGGAACTTCCGCCCGTCGCCAGCATCGGATCCAGAATGATGCAAATCCTGTCGCTTACATCCAGCGGCATTTTGCAGTAGTATTCGACTGGATGCAGCGTCTCATGGTCGCGGTACAGGCCGATATGGCCGACACGCGCCGCCGGCAGCAAGCTCAGCATGGCATCGACCATGCCCAGGCCCGCCCGCAACACGGGAACCAGACACACGTTCTTCGGAATGCCTTTCCCTATTGTCTTCACCAGCGGCGTTTCGACTTCCACATCGACCAGCGGAAGATCACGCGTCGCCTCATAGCCAATCAGCAGCGATATTTCCGTCACCAACTGCCTGAAATCCTTCGTATCCGTCTCCACACTCCGCAACATCGTGATTTTGTGCAGAATCAACGGATGATCCATCAAATGCAATCCTTCGTTCGCCATACGTCATTTCCCTTTTGTTATTTCATTAGGTTCATTGTCTTTTTCAGCCGCCGCCAGAGGATTCATCGATTTCGGCAACACCAGATTCATGATGACACCAACGACCGTCGCCACGAACAATGCGGAAATATTCACGGTCACGCCATGAATCACCAAGGGCACGCCGCCACCGAGACCGATGCCGCAGCACAATGTCGCCCCCATGATCGACAGGTTTCGTGTATCGGCCAAATTCAATTTCGCCTCGCCGATCGTCCGGATGCCGATACTGGCAATCATGCCGAACAGTACGATTTCCACACCGCCTTTCACAGGCTGCGGAATTGTTTGAAGCACCGCGCCGAATTTGCCGAGCAAGCCGAGGAACATTGCAAAAACGGCCGCCAGCCTTAATAACGCAGGATTGTAATTGCCTGTACTAGCAAGAACACCCGTATTTTCAGAATACGTTGTATTGCAAGGCCCTCCGAAGAAACCCGCAATCATCGTCGCAAGACCGTCACCCAACAGCGTGCGATGCAAACCAGGCTCTTTGAAGAAATCTTTTCCGACAACAGCCCCGTTTGTCGTGATGTCGCCGATATGCTCCATGAACGTCACGATGGCGATTGGAGCGATGACAAAAACCGCTTGCCAATTGACCTTTGGAAGCGTGAAGAAACCATTTCGATATGGGATGTTGATCCATGGTGCATTGACAATCGGACTAAAATCCATTTTGAACAGTCCCGTGACATGCAGGATGACACACAACAGATACCCGAAGATGATTCCGAACAGAATCGGAATCATCCGCCACAGCTTGAAGCGGGAGTTCATGCCAATCGCCACAATCGCGAATGTGAACAGTGCAATAATCAAGTTATGCATTGTGGAAGCATTAATCACAAAAGAATCAGTTGGCAAAAGTCCCATTGCATCATGAATGCCAACACTCGTCAGACTCAAGCCGATGATGATGATGACAGGCCCCGTCACAACAGGTGGAAACAGTTTCCGAAGAGCATCGGCTCCAAGAACTTTCGCCAATAGTGAAAATACTAGATAGACGGCACCCGCCGCCATGATACCAAACTGTGCAGCCTGAATTCCTGTATGATCCTCTCCGATGATGGTACACAACGCAGGAATGAACGCAAAACTGGAGCCCAGAAACACGGGCACAATCCCCTTCGTACACAGATGGAACAATAACGTGCCGATACCTGCCGTGAACAGCGCCACAGACGGCGACAGCCCTGTAATCAGCGGAACCAACACAGTCGAACCAAACATGGCCAGCAGATGCTGGACTCCCAATGCGTAATCCTTCGGCTTGTACTTGTACATCGTTCTTCCTTTTTTTGTTTAAATATACATAAACTATTTAAAATATTATATAATTAAAAGAGTTTTACAGAAAGACTTACATAAGATACGACAAATACGGTAAATGGAACAAGAGCTCGACAATTTGGGCTCATTTCCGCTGACATTGTATTTTCTTCGCTCATGACACACAAACAGGATGGATTCATGCAAAAAGAATTTGAATAATATAAATCATCTGTCAAGTTATTCCATTGAAGAAATCAAAACAACCTATTGAAAGAAGGATTTTTCCCATGAACGTTCGCGAAAGAGTCAAAGCCGTCCTGAATTTCCAACACGCCGACCGCCTCCCCTGCGTCGAATGGGCCAGCTGGTGGGACCTCACCGTCAAACGCTGGCTTGGTGAAGGCCTCCCTTCCGGCCTCAACGGTGTCGAACTACAGAAATATTTTGGCCTTGATCCCCTTGTCCAGCAATGGTTTGGGGCCTGTACAGGTTCTCTGCCGAAGCCCCAGTCATTCGGCGGCCCCATCCTTTCCACTATGGAGGAATACCTCCAATACCATAATAATAAAGCACTTCACAACATCGATGCCATCGGATGGCCCGCTTTCGACCATTATAAAAAAGAACACGACAATGGCGACGTCTCGTTCTGGATGACTTTCGACGGCTTCTTCTGGTTTCCGCGCACCCTGCTTGGCATCGAGCCCCATCTGTATTCCTTCTACGACCAGCCGGAGCTGCTTCATCGTATCAACCGCGACCAGACGGATTTCTGCCTACAAGTACTGGAAAAAGTCACCAAACATCATGACATCGAATTCATGACGCTCGCGGAGGACATGAGCTACAATCATGGCCCCATGCTCTCCAAAGAGCATTTCGATGAATTCCTCCTGCCCTATTACAAAGAACTTGTCCCTGCCATCCAATCGCATGGCATCAAAGTCCTTATCGACTCAGACGGTGATATTAGTGACTGCCTTGCATGGTTCCGTGAAGCAGGCATCGAAGGCATATTGCCATTGGAGCGCATGGCGGGCGTTGATGTCAACACCCTCCGTGAACGCTATCCAAATGCCGTGTTCTTCGGCGGCTATGACAAACGTGTCATGCACCTCGGCGAACAAGCCATGCGACAGGAATTCGAACGCATCCTCCCCGCCATGAAATCAGGCGGATTCATCCCGTCCGTCGATCATCAGACACCACCCGATGTCAGTTTGGACACATACCGCCTTTATGTTTCCCTCCTCAAAGAATATACGGCTTCCATTTAATTCAATCACTATAATATAGGTAAAACCAGCCATTTGCATTTGCAAACTGTCAAAACACAGTTACATTTAGTAAAAAGCGGACATTCCATTTCACCTTACCCCAAATATTCCAAGGCCATTCAATCTCTTTCCGTCATGACCGCCACAATTGGCCTTGTCTCTTATGAAAGCAAAATACTCTGCATTCTCGGCAACCAAAGAAATGAGCAACACGTCTTCCAGCATCTCTGCGTCTGGATTCCAGAAATACCTCCATCTCATTGTCTCCATTGTATTTCTGGCAGCGCTTGCTGTCGCATCATTCGGGCTGCACAAGCTCCATCCTGCCTATTTCATCGTCTATCTTGTCATGAGCATCGCCACTTTTGTCGTTTATGCCATGGACAAACACAAGGCGACAAATTCCCAATGGCGCATTCCTGAAGCGACGCTTCATATATGCGAACTCCTATGCGGCTGGCCAGGAGCCATGCTTGCACAAGTCCTTATCAGACACAAGAATGCCAAATTGCCATTCCAACTGGTCTTCTGGGTCATGCTTATCATCAATGCTGGCTTATTCGCATTCATCGTTTTCAAATAATCGTTTTATAACCACACCTAAACAAAGAAAGCCTACACATATTTGAAATAGCAAAGGGAATATAACCAAATAAAAACCTATGGGGGAAGCTATATGTATAAGCTAAAAAACAATGCCTTGTTTTCACAAATCCTTCAATGTCATAATAATAAAACAAAAGTTTCATTCAAAGTTGTCTTCTGGACATGCTTGTTGTCTTTGTCAAGCCTATCATTTTCAGCCCAATCAAACAATATGTTTATGACAAACACATTTCCGCAATATCCCGCCCGTTCTGTCCTCCGTCTCGATGGTCTGTGGGACTTCTCCTTTATGGAAAATTGCCATGATCCGTTGAAGCCTGATTTTACAAAAATCGCTTATACAGACAAACTTGCCGTGCCAGGCGTTTTCGACGCGCTCCCGCAGTTCGCCGGTAAACGCGGCACCGCTTTCTACCGCACATTCGTGATAGTGCCCGAAAACACACGCATGATGCTAAAATCAGGCGGTCTCGGCATGTGGGGGGCCTTCTTCTGGGATGGACAACTCATTGGACTTCAAGATCTTCCCTATTCTGGCATGGAATTCGAATTCAATTCAGGCAGAGGAAATCACCATGAACTAGTTGCCGTCATTGACAACCGCTTCGATTTCAAACGCCAACCTCTTCTTTCCCAAAATTATGACTACTATTGCTTCGGCGGCATTTTCCGCTCCATCGAACTGCATTGTCTTCCGTCACTAGCCATCGATCGCGCACAAGTCCGCACGATTTCGTTGAAAGGCGAGATTCAAGTCAAGGTCAAGCTGATGGGTGAACTTCAAAATAAAAAAATTGACATCACATATCAAATCGACGACGGAGAAGCCGTCAAGCTGCCCTGCGATGTCTTTCATGAGGTCGCGGCCTTCAACGCCACCGTTCCCAATCCGGCTATATGGTCCACGACTTCCCCCGCTCTGCATACAATTGCCATAACCGTTGGAGACGATACAGTTGTGGAGCGCTTTGGACTCCGCACCATCAAAGCGGAAAAAGGGCAGATCCTCCTAAACGGCGAACCGCTGAGGCTCCGTGGCTACTGCCGCCACGAATCCCATCCGGAATTCGGCCCCGCCCTGCCGTTGCAGATCATCCTCGAAGACCTGCAATTACTCAAAATGACAGGCTGCAATTTTGTCCGCGGATCTCATTATCCTCAAGACCAGCGTTTTCTGAATCTCTGTGATGAAAACGGCATTCTCGTCTGGGAGGAATCCGTCGGCTGGGGCGACAACGAAAACCATCTGATGAATTCCGCATTCCGTGAAGCGCAGCTCCGCCAATTGTCGTGGATGGTCAAGAACAGCTTCAACCATCCATCCGTCATCTTCTGGGGCTTCCTAAATGAAGGCGATTCCAGCCTGCCCAAAGCACGAAAATTTTATGAAGAAATGATCGGCACACTCCGCAAGCTAGACGATACACGCCTCATCACCTACGCGTCTAAAGCCTATACCAAAGATTTCAATTTCGATCTGGTCGATGTCATCAGTCTTAACGCCTATCCGGGTTGGTATGCCGCCAATAATGAAACATTCCGTCCAATTGGTGAAATTCGCCCCAAATTCGACACTTTCATTAAATTCTTGCATGAGAGCGACTTTGATGATAAGCCGTTCATCATCAGTGAAATAGGCGCAGGAGCCATTTATGGATGGCACGATCGTCTCCGCGCCCACTGGTCGGAAGAATACCAGGCGGATTTTCTGGAGGAAGTCCTGACATATTTCGATGAGACGCCGCGCATCGCGGGCATCGCCCTCTGGCAGTTCATCGACTGCCGGACCTATTCCTCCTCCCGTGCACTCGGACGTCCGCGCGCCTTCAACAACAAAGGCCTTTTTGACGAATACAGACGCCCCAAGCTCGCATTCGATGTCGTCTCAAAACATTTCAATAAACCTGATAGCTCAAAATGAAAAACTTAACCACTGCCGTCTGCACTGTCTCAATTCTTTTCACCCTCATGGCGTTCGCAGATAATCTCGTCCAGAATCCATCGTTTGAAGAACAGACGGCATCTTGGCGTTTCGATGGCGGTACCGCCAAGGCACAAGGCATCCTTTTCAGCAAAGACGCGCATTCCGGCAGGACATGCTTCAAAATCACGAATCCTTCGCCGTTCGGCCCTCACATCTTCGGTTCCCTCACGCAGTCCATCGAAGGCATGAAGCCCGACACGGACTATACGTTCTCCTTCTACATAAAGTCCTCCAATCCAGGCTTTATCTGGTATGGCGGCGGCTCCGGCTGGCGGCATCGCGCCACCGTCAAGCTGAATAGCTCCGAATGGACGCGCGTCTCCACGACTTTCAAAATTTCAAAGGAAGACCTGCCGTTCATTTTCCGAATCAACACCGACGACGTGACTGAGCAATGCCTTATCGACGATGTCCAGATCGAAGAAGGCACCGCCGCTACGCCGTTCATTTGGATGCCGCCGCTCGAACCAGGCCAGGCCCGTGTTTCTTTTGTTCCATTCAAAAAAACAGAAAATCTTCTTTCAAATCCTTCCTTTGAAACGCTTTCCGCCGTCCGTCCTCAAGATTGGATATGGGACAAACGCAACACGGACTCCACGTTTGAAATCATCACGGAGGGTGTTCCACATGGACAGAACGCCATTCGTTTCTCCAACAAGACGGGCTTCGGGGCGCACGTTTACGGCTGGTTTGGCCATCTTGGCGACATTCCGGTCAAACCTTCGACCCGCTATTCCATATCCATGAACGTCCGCACAGCCGACGACAACGCCGCCTGGTTCGGCGGCGGAAAAGGCTGGAAACATCGCAAGATGATCCGCGCCACCAACAACGAATGGCGGCGGCAGACCTTCGTTTTCCAGACGTCGGAGGACGAAAACTCCTTCCCGTTCATGCTTGTCGTTGAAAACGTCGCCAAACAAATCGATATCGACGATGTCGTGTTCATTGAAGGCGAGCAGCCTGCCATTGACTGGCGGCATGATTCTCCAACCAACATCGCCTATTTCCAGCCACTTCCGCCCAAACGCATCACGTCCGAAAACCGTTCTGTGCTACCGTATTGGGATGCGGCCAGCTATCCCCCTGCGGAATGGCTATTCACAGACGGTCCATTGGATTTCGAGGGCTTCATTGGCTTGACGAAACCCGAGGAAAACGCCACATTGACGGTTAGCGCAATAGACAAAAATGGCTCCGTTCTCGCAACTTGCAAACAACTGTTGCCGCAGGACGGAAATTTCGCGTGGTCGTCAAAACTCAAACTCAACATCGGCGATGCGCAAAGCTCTCAACTGGACATCAAAACCGTCCTTTCCGCCGACGGCAAAACCATCTATGAATCTGTCCGCTCCATCCAACTCGTAACGCCAAAACGCATCGAAGGCCGCATCGCTCAGCTGAATGCGAAACTGGACGCGTATAACGCCAAGCTCGCCGTCATCAACGACTTGCCGTCGCCGTCCAAACTACGCCTCGCGGCCATCCTTGCCAAACGTTTCATTGGATACATCCCGTCGGACATCGCGGATAAAAAGCTCAACCGAGCATGGTTCACGTTGGACAAAGTCGATGCCATGCTGACGGACGCCGCCCGCGAAGCAGACGCCATCGTCGCCAAAGTCCGTCCCGTGCCGCCCGCCGTCCCGCAATATGTGACAAGCCCGATAACCATTGATAAATCATCGTTTATCGCCACCGTCAAACAGCCCGACGGTTCATTGAAACAGCAACCTGTCCTTTTCACAGGCTATGGCCATTTCAATCAAGTCCGTGATGATTTGGAACTCTTCTCGGATTACGGCGTCAACATCATCCAGATCGAGCATGGGCCGTCTGGCACGTTAGTCGCTGAAGACAAAGTGGATATGACCGCTCTCAACGGCCTGATGAAAGTCTGCGAACGCGCGGAGAAGAGCAATGTCGCCATCTGCCTGCTTCTCAGCCCGCATTACTTCCCGTCATGGGCGATGAAAAAGTATCCAGACTTGTCAAAATGCACAGGCGGCTTCTTCCAATACTGCGTCCACGCACCCGAAGCTCGCGCCGTCATCGAAAAGTACCTCCGCATCGTCATTCCAATGATTAAGGACCACAAGGCCATCCATTCCGTCTGCCTCTCCAACGAACCATTGAGTCACGGCGGCGAACACTGCCCCATCCTCAAGACGCAATGGCCCGCCTGGCTGAAGGCGAAGTACCATGACATCGCGACGCTGAACCGCACATTGAAGACTGAATACAAGGACTTTACGGAAATCGCCGTGCCCGCGACCATTTACGACACAAAAGATGCGACACCGCTCATCTACGATTTCATCCGCTTCAACCAAGAGACGTTCGCAGATTTCCACAAATGGATGGCGGACATCATCCATGAAATGGCTCCTATGCTCCCCGTACATTCCAAAATCATGATGGGACAGTTCTTCAACTACAACGCCGGCGGCCTGTGGTCCATCGATCCGCAACTTTTCTCTGAACTCAGCGACATCAACGGTAACGACCATTATTGCGGCCCGTCTGGCAGCGATCTATGGTACAGCCAATGGTCCAACTTCCTCATGGGACTTGATTTCCAGCGCAGCATGAAGGACGTTCCCGTCTTCGACACGGAGACGCATCTCATTCAAGACCGTAATTTTAACGACATCTGGCCGCAGCACACCTACATGTCCCACATTCAGGCCGCCATCCATGGACAAGGCGGTTCCACAATGTGGGTCTGGGAACGCACGAACAATCCCATGTCCGATTTCGCAGGCAGCGTCCTCCACCGTCCACGCCACGCTCTCGCCGTCTCCGAAGCCGCCATGGATTTGATGCGTCTAGCCCCAGAAATCACGGCGCTGCAACAGCGCAAACCGCAGGTCGCCCTCGTCTATTCTCCTGCATCCGTGCTATTTGGGAAAAACCACGCTCGCGCCATGAGCCAATTCTGGCAATGTCTTGAATTTCTCGACCAGCCTTCCGCCTTCCTGACGGAACGCACGTTGGAACGCATCACAGATGGCGGCAGCCTGCCCGAACATCTTTCCGACGTGAAGCTTGTCATCCTCCCGAACGTCTCCCATCTGCCTGAACTCGCCCTCAAAGGCGTGGAAAAACTCCGTCGCGACGGCATCGCCATCATCTGGCTAGGCGGTCTTCCGTCTGCAGACGAACATGACCAGCCGTTGTCCGTCTCCATTTCCTCCGACATCGTCACGCCATTGCTTCCGGAGGACAATCAGCAACGCCTTGCATTCATTCAGGAACTTCTTGAAAAACAAAAGCTTGCATCGCCTGTTCTCGCATTGGACAACGGCGGCAAGCCCGCCTTCGGCGTGCAGGTCCGCTCCGTGGAACACGACGGTCATACATTGGTGAACCTCTGCAACCAGACGCGTCGTCCCCTCATCGTCAATCTCATGAAAAACGGGCAGCTTGTTTCATCAACGGATTTACTTTCCCTCGCGGAACAGCCCGCCATCATGGTGCTCCCTCCCGTGCATCCCTTTATATTAAAGGTAAAGGAATAACGGTATCTTGTCCGAAGAGCGACACAAGCCGCCCTGGTCGGGCACTGTTCGTTAAGATTACAACACTTTCGCCAAGAAATCCTTCAGGCGGGGATGTTTCGGCTGAGCGAAAAATTCGTCCGGCGTGTTCTGCTCCATGATGACGCCTTCGTCCATGAACAAAACGCGCGTCCCAACTTCACGCGCAAAGCCCATTTCATGCGTCACGACCACCATTGTCATGCCCGCTTGAGCCAATTCCTTCATCAGGCTCAAAACTTCGCCGACCATTTCAGGATCCAACGCCGAAGTCGGCTCGTCGAACAGCATGACATCAGGATTCATCGCCAATGCGCGCACAATCGCCACGCGCTGTTTTTGCCCGCCTGACAACATATTCGGATAAGCGTCCGCCTTCTCCAGAAGGCCAATGCGCTTCAAAAGTGAAACAGCTTTATCACACGCTTCTGCTTTGGTCATAAGTCCTTTCTGAACAGGAGCCAACGTGATGTTCCCCATGATGGTTATATGGGGAAAAAGATTGAAATGCTGAAACACCATGCCCATCCGCTGGCGCAAGTTGTCAACTTTACAGGACGGCGATGTAATCTCCTCACCATCAACCCAAATCCGACCATCCGTCGGCTTCTCCAGTAGATTCAAACAGCGCAAAAATGTACTTTTTCCAGAGCCAGACGGCCCGATAACGACGACCTTTTCACCCCTCTTGATATTCTCGTCGATTCCCTTCAACACTTCATGGTCGCCAAAGCTTTTTTTCAGCCCTTCGACTCTGATTGCAATGTCATTCTGGTTCATTTCAGCCATATCCATGTCCCCCTGAATCACTTGCGGTCACTTGCCTGGAGTTTCTTCTCCAACATCCGCTGGAAGAACGTCAATATCGTGACCATCAACAAGTAGAAAGCGGAGACGAACATCAGCGGAATGAAGGCGTCGAACGTCCGCGCCCGAACAAGTGCCGCCGCTTTCGTGATATCGACTACTGCGATATATCCGACGATGGACGTTTCCTTCAACAGCGCAATCAATTCATTGCTCAATGCGGGAAGCACGTTCTTGAACGCCTGCGGCAACACGATCAGACGCATCGTCGCCGCCGCACTCAAGCCTAACGAACGTCCAGCCTCCGTCTGCCCCTTGTCAACAGCCATGATGCCCGCACGTACGATTTCCGCCACGTATGCTCCTGAATTCACGCCAAATCCAATGATGGCGACAATAATTCCATCCGCTGTCGCAAATATCACGAACGACCAGATCATCAACTGAACAACCACTGGCGTCCCCCTGAACAATGTCAAATACACATTCAGCACCCCATCCCACAGCCGCAGGAGAAGATGCCCTAGAAATTCAATTCGCCGATGTTTGAAGAACAGCTTCAGCGACCCCATGATGGTATATGGCCCCACTTGGTGGTAATACACTTTCGAGATGGCCACAGCCACGCCGATAATGACACCGACAAGCAGTGCCCCCACCGTAATGACCAGCGTGTTCTTTATGCCGTCTAGAAAAATCCGATAGCGATTGTCGATGATAAACGTCCGTTCAATCGCACCTTTCCAAAATGTGTATAAACTTAATAAAAAATTCATAACCACCTTGATTTTAGTGGGTAAAGGCGCAAAAAAAATTCTGGCGAACATGTGTAATTGGCCTTGCGTCCACACAGCACGCAAGGCCAATCAAAACAAACAACTTACTATTCTGCGTCGCCAGAGGCTTCCTGATGGAATATGGCGGCCTTTTCGTAAGATTCGTCTTCTTTCATTTCATGGATGACTTCGTTCACAATGGCGAGCAGATCTTCATTGCCCTTCGCGACGATCATGCCGAACTCTTCGGCGGCGGCCAAGCCCTGACCATCCTTCTTCAGCATTTCAAAGCATTCCATGTCATTCTTGTTGGCAAGAGCCATGGCAACCAACTTGTCGATGACAACCGCATCCAACTGACCAGCCTTCATGGCCACGACCGCGTCAGGAGCGTTGTTGTAGGACATGATCTTCGCACCCGTGTCTTTCAGCACGCCTTTGTTGATGGCATCTTCGACCATCATGAAACCCGTCGTGCCATTCTGGCCGCCGATCTTCTTGCCGGCCAAATCTTCGACAACCTTGACAGTGGAATCTTTCGGGACGATTATATACTGCACAGAGCGGTCAAACACATCACTGAAATCAACCAACTGCTTGCGTTCCTCCGTAATGGTGAAACCAGAGGCGCCCAAATCGGCCTTGCCCGTCTGAACCGTGCCGATGATGCTGTCGAATTCGGCGGAGACGATTTCAGCCTTCACGCCAATTCTCGCTGCAATGCGGTTCACAATGTCGATTTCGCAACCGACAATCGCCTTGTCCTTGCCAAGATATTCGTATGGCGGGAATTCGGGATTCGTATAAACGACAAGTTTGCCAGCCGCCTTGATGGCATCCAACTTATTCGTCGTAGATTTCTTCTTGCAGCCACTGACCAAAACCATCGCGACCAACGCTGCAACCATGATTGACATGTACTTCTTCATGTTTCTACCCTTTTGTTTGTTTTTGTTCCTAATCGTTATTTTGCAAACAACGTCTTCAAAATATATTTTGGGAAAATATATAATGTATTGCATATTGGAAAATATTCAATCTACATTATGTTAATACACACGCCGCCAGGCAGGAAAGGCTGCGGCTCATCTTCACTGATGGCTTCCTCATGAATATCTATACTGTCATAACATTCTTATACATCGCAATTTCAGCCTTGCACTTGCATGTCTTCGGTCCATTCTACGCTGAAGATTGCCTGGCTCCTGTCATCGCCGGTGCCCTGATCATCCACCGTCCGTCGCCACGCCATCCGATTTTCCTCCCCTTGCTCATGCTCATGGCCATCACCGCCATCCATTTTCTGCAAGGCGGCGAAAATGCCTACAACATAGCCGTACTCATCTATTTGGCAGGACTTTACCTCTTCGTCCGTTCACATTCGCTTTCCGCCAAAATCATGCTCGCCTGCGGCGGCACACTTCTTTCCTTATTTATATTAGGATGGATTGGCGACGCCGTCGCCGCCACCGTCTTCCATGTCCGCGACACTGGTCTAGTCTTCCTCGGCGACGATGTCGCCCAGACAGACAACCTCTCCTTTCTCGCCCGCCGCTATGCCTTCCTCTTTGGCAATCCAAACATTCTCGGTTCTTTCTATGTACTTCCCATGTTGTTATTCCTGCGTGGCCTGGAAGAAAAAGCACATTATTTCAATTGGAAAAAATGGCTTTTGCTACTCGCATTTCTCGCCTTTTCCCTCCTTCCGCTTGTCTCCACCTTCAGTAAACACGCCATCATGACAGGAGCCGTCATCCTTGCCTTTTTTGCAAACGTTCTATCCGAAAGATTTCCGCGTCTTGTCCGCAGTTTCTGGCTTCCCATTCTGCTAGTCGGACTCGTCTGTGAAACAACCGTCCTCTTCGTCACCTTTCCCGTCAAATCCACACCGCCCTTCATCAACACGACGACTGGCATGTACGCCATTCATCAAACAATTTATGCAAAAATGCCGTTTACATCGCCGTCCGCATGGCTTATCGGCTCAAGCCCCGCCAGAATCCACCAGCTCTATCCCAAGCTTGCAGATGCCAACATCATCCGTCATACCCTTTCACAATACAATGCCTTGCAAAATCTTGAGATGTTTTCAACATTCGTTGACCCTCACAACGAATATCTGAATCTCACCACCTTCTACGGCATTCCCGCCTTGGCCGTCATCATCGCATTTTTCATCATTTTCGCTCTCCGTCATCGTCATTCCCGTTATGTAACGTTTTTTCTCCTGGCCTTCGCCTTTGCCTGCCTGTGGGACGACCTCCTATCCAAACGATGGCTCTGCCTGACATTTGCTTTCCTCCCGACCACTACGACACAAGCCCCTAAAGACTATCATGTACCTTCCAATAAACAATTGGTTTGAAGACACATACGAAATCAACCCATCGGCCATTCCCGCCGGTAGCCCCGAACGTTGTCTCGAACGCCATGTCATCAAGCTCGACTCGACACAGCAACAATACGTCGTCGAAGCTTGCCCGCTCTCCAAACAGCACCACCGCACCCATCAGGCAGAAATGCTCCACGAATTGGAAACCAACCACTGCCCAAAGCTCGCACCATGGCTTCCGACCACCACTCGCGAATGGGGCGCCGAATTTTCCGAACTATTCTGGCAAGTCCGCCCATGGATTGACGGAAATCCCCTTCCCCGAGACACATACGGCAACAATGCTTGGCGTGGCACCGCCATGGCGGATTTCCTTATCGCCTTGAAAAAATCCTCCACTTCATTCAAACCGCACGTAACACCATTTTCCATTTGCGAATACATCCGTGCCCTCCTCCCGCGCATCCGCGAAAAAAATCCAGCCCTTCTAGACGACCTGCTTCCAATCTGGCAGGAACTCAACGAGTTTTCACGCGCTGAAACCGCCCTTCCCATCAGCTTCTGTCACGGCGACTTCCACCCCAACAACGTCCTCTGGGGAGACGGTCAGCTCAATGGCGTCATCGACTGGGAGTTTTCAGGACACAAGGTCGCGGGTTATGATGTCGCGACACTTCTCGGTTGTCTCGGCATGGACAATCCCGAATTCCTCACAGCCCCTATGACGTTCACCTTCCTCGACACGCTCAAAAACGCTGATTTTCTTTCAGATGTATCATGGCATTGGCTGCCCGACTACATCGCCGCCACGCGCTTTGCATGGATGCGCGAATGGTGTTGGTCCAACAACAAGGAGCTCATCATCCAAGAGCTTGATTTCCTTTGGCTTATACTTGACAATCGAGACTTTCTCCGCTCCCGTTGGAAGCTATGTATCGACGACATCCCCGTCGTCGGGCGATAGCGCGGAGAAAGAAATCATCAAACTTGCCAATTTAGAGCAGGAAACACAAGACGCCATCGATGCGGCCGCCCTTGCAATCGGTTTTATGACGTATTCCGCACGTACGTCCCGCAATCGCAATAAATCTAATATCTCATTTGAATTCAACATATTATAATTTATCATTATGTCTTTTGATAAAGACGGAACTCTCAAAAGTCTTCAAGTATGCAGATTTCAAGCCCCGTGGGGACGGCAGAAAATTAGCCATGGGTACAGTGAGCGCAGAAGCGCGAATGTAACCAACGGAAAGGCAATAAGATACATATAGAACCTCATAGCGGTGGCGGGAACGTATGCGCTAAATGGTAAAATTTCCAAATGACTTTTGAGAGTTGTGTCTTTAATGATGCATTATGATTTTTAATTCATTTACGGCCTCGACCACGAAAAAACTTACAAGGATCTCCAATCTTGTGGTATTAAACTTCAAACATAATACTCTTTTAGATAGGCGGCAGCCTCACTCTGCGTCAGATGATAATACCGCATCAGTCGTTGACACGCCTTTTCAAGAGATTCTCCTAAATCACGGCATGTCGTTATCAAATTATATATTCCATTCTTACGTTCTTCATCAAGTGCCCTCGAAGACTTCTCCCGCTCTTCATCAAGTGCCCTCGAAGACTTCTCCCGCTCTTCATCAAGTGCCCTCGAAGACTTCTCCCGCTCTTCATCAAGTGCCCTCGAAGACTTCTCGCGTTCTTCATCAAGTGCCTTCAAAGCCTTCTTCCGCTCTTCCCGACGGCCTTTTTCCTTCATCTTCTCAATTGCCAAACACATATTGTTATGCTCCTTCTGCCTGGGGACCGTCAGATCGGC
>JAGCSE010000140.1 GCA_017964325.1 Victivallales bacterium
GCCCAGCCGAGCGCCAGTTCAGAAAGATCGCCTGTTCCTATTACAATTCCGTTGGTTTTGTTGGCTAAATCCATTAAGATTTGCGTCCGTTCACGGGCTTGGCAATTCTCATAGGTAACATCATGCAGTTGTGGATCTTGTCCAATGTCTGCAAAATGGGTGTTCACGGCATTTACGATGTTGATTTCCTTTAATTCCCCACCGATGCAATGAATTAAGTTGACAGCATTGTCATATGTGCGGTCTGTTGTGCCAAAGCCTGGCATGGTTACTGAAAGAATCCCTTTATAGTTGAGCCCAAGCATGTCAAAAGCACGAACTGTCACAAGAAGCGCAAGAGTCGAATCCAGGCCGCCAGATATGCCAATGACGGCTGTTTTGCAGCCAATATGTTGCAGACGTTTCTTCAATCCCATGGCTTGGATTGAGATAATCTCATTGCATCGTTGATTCCGTTCTTCCTTATTGCTTGGAACAAAAGGTTGAGGATCGATAAATCGTTCAAGTTTCGTTTCTGTAAGACGCAAGGAGAAGTTTACATGTTCATAATCATTGTTGTTTCCATGTTTGTATGTCGTCATGCGCCGTCGTTCAGCTTCCAGACGTTTCATGTCAAAGACGGCAGATGTCATTCCTTCGGAAAACACGTTTGATTCTGCCAACAGTTTTCCATTTTCAGCCAGAATATTATGGCCTGAATATACGACATCCTGTGTAGATTCACTGCCGCCTGCCGACGCATACAGATAGGCGCAGACAAGCCGCGCAGATTGACCGGCCACAAGTTCCCTTCTATAACGGCTCTTTCCGGTGATTTCATTGGACGCGGAAAGATTCACGATCATTGTTGCTCCAGAAAGCGCATGGCCGATACTGGGAGGATTCGGAACCCAAAGATCTTCGCATAATTCCACTGCTATACGAAGTTGAGGCATCTCATTGCAACAGAACATCATTTTACTGCCGACAGGAACGATCTGGCTATTCAGAACAATTGTGTTTTTAATATTTTTCCCAGAATGGAAATGCCTGGCTTCATAGAATTCATTATAATTCGGAAGATAAATTTTTGGAACCATGCCGAGTATCGTCCCCGTATTGATTGCCGCAGCCACATTATACAATTTTCCATCGATGGCCAGTGGAAGTCCTACGAAAAACAGCCCCTCCAATTTCTTGCTGTGTTCCGCGATTCGAACCAACGCTTCTTTTGCCTTTTCCAAGAGTTCGTCCTGCAAGAACAAATCATGGCATGTGTATCCCGTGATGCATAATTCAGGGAAAATAACGACCTTGCAGTCTTGCTTCGCGGCATCATCCATATACGTGAGTATTTTCTCACAGTTGAAATCAACATCCGCAACCTTTAATTCCGGAGTGATTGTTGCCGCTTTGATAAATCCATGTTTCATATATGGTCGTTCCTTTTATTTGATGGCTATCGCCGTGAATTCTCCCGGCAGTTCCGCATTTTCCCAAGAGGGATGTTCGTCAAATCTCTGAAGAGTAAAACCGTTTCCGATAATCGAATTGATGATTTCGCTAATCGTGTATTTCCGATAGCTGCATTTCGGCATGTTTTTGCGTGTCTCTTCATCGAAAAAACGCGCATGCGCCATCTCGCCTTCAAAGACGTCCGTGGAGAAATAGTTCATGGAAGACCACTGGAAACCAAGAGAATCGATGATTTTGGTAAACGGATGGAAATCGCTGCAAATCATTTTGCCACCCTTTTTTAGAATGGCGTTCATCTTTTTCATGAACTCGTCGATATCATGGAAATAATGAAGGATTCCGCCTTCCATGAACACAACATCAAAGTATCCGCCATACTGTTTCAAATCAATGTCCAAAACATCGCATACTATATAGTTTATGGTTATTTTTGCGGCCGCGGCGACTTCCATTGCATATCGTTTATTGTGTTCGGAGATATCGAAAATCGTCACGTCGGCTCCAAGCAAGGCCAGCGGAATGGCTTTCTTGCCGCATGAACCGCAGATATTTGCAACCTTGATACCTTCAAATTTATCAAAGTATTGGGCATATTTCCGAAGCATCTTTTTGGGATTCTCCAGATTCTTCTTGGCCATTTCTTCTGGTGTTCCTGCATTTTTTACCCAGAAATCGTAAGCATTATATTCCCAAGCTTTTTTGTTCTGTGTACTATAGTCTCTCATTCCAAAACGACCTCCCATTATCGTAATCCAAAATGCTTTTCGATAATGCCTAATGTATGTTCAATCGTATCATTTTCAGTTCTTTCCAAATACTTGAATCCGCTGTTGATGATATTCTGCCGTTCAACTTCATTGTCGATGTTCAAGGCTTCTATCACATTGTCCAGCAATTCTTTTCCATCTGGAAATGAGAGAATGAAACGATATACATCGTCTTTGTCCGCGCGATCGAAATAATGTTTCCGCTTCATCTCATCAGGAGCAAACAACAGGAACACATGATCAATATCACTGATGTCCTTTAGGATATCGATTGGAATGAGAGCATCCACGATGATTTTTTGATTTTTCGGAAGTTCAAGAAGATCAACGATTGTGAATTTAGCCTCCTCCCTTGTGCTAGCGTGTAGCCAATCTGCATATTGACGAGGCGGCTGAGCGAAGTAACCATGCCAATCGGCGCTTCTATCTGTACTTATGGCAGGCTGTTCCGTGGCATTCGCAAGACGCGCATAGTTGTCCCAATGATCCCCTTGGCGATATCTGATGAAACCATGTTTTTCTTCAAGCAGTTTTGCCATGGTGGTCTTGCCACCGTATGCTCCGCCGCATAGGAAGTAAACATTTTTCAGATGTGCTTTGATGATGTTGTTCGCAATTTTCATATCGCTTCAACCAAAGATGATTCGACCATCAATTAGGTTTGGAGACTCGTCTCCTGTTTAGTGTATCTATAATCTTTGAGTTTTCAAGAGGTTTCTTCAGAAA
>JAGCSE010000141.1 GCA_017964325.1 Victivallales bacterium
AAGGTTGTCATCTTCCTGAACTCCTTCACGGACACGGCCGCGCTCCACGCCGCGTTCGACGCGTTGAGGCGGAACAACGAGAAAATCGTCGTCACCTACGGCGCGGGCTTCATCGTCGACAACGGCCTCTCCGTCAACGCGATGAACACCTTGACGGTCCTCCATTTCAAGCAGATCGACAACGGCTCGCTGAAAGTCTCCTTCGACGGAAAACGCGCCACAGGTGACAACTATCCCGTCAACCCGCGTTTCACTATTACAGACGAAGATGCCGTTGTTTACGGAAAATATCTGGACACTGGCGAAGTCGCCGTCGCAGAAAAAGGCAATATCGTCTTCCACGGCGGCGCACGTTTGGACACCGCCTTCATCCGCGACATCGCCCGCAAGCAAGGCGTTCACATCTACATGGATACGGATGAAAACCTCCACGCCAGCAACGACATCGTCAGCATCCACGCCAGATCAAAAGGCGTCAAGACGATCCGCCTGCCGCGCCGTTGCGACGTCGTCGAAATCTATTCCGGCCGAACCGTCGCCCGCGACACGGATGTCATTGAAATTCCCATGGAGGCCTTCGACACGCAGGTCTTCCTGCTTGGCGAATTCGACAAGATCCGCCAGGCCATCCGATAATTCACCATACCATATATTATAGAAATTCAAAACAAACACAGGAAATCATGAAAACACTCTCACTCAACGGCTCATGGCAAGTCAAACAGCTTGACGCAGATCTCACCCTCCCCGCGACCGTTCCGGGCGTCGTCCATCTCGACCTCCTCAACGCAGGAAAAATCCCGCCCATCGACTGGCGTGACAACGAAGAGAAAACCCTCTGGGTCTCCCAGAAGGATTGGCAGTATTCACGTGATTTCCAAGTGGATGCGGATTTTCTGGCGGACGCGGACCAAGTCGTCCTCCGTTGCGAAGGCCTGGACACCGTCGCCACCGTCGCCGTCAACGGCCAGACGGTCATCAAAGCGGACAACATGTTCCGCATTTGGGAGGCGGACGTCAAATCCGTGCTGAAGGCGGGCGTCAACACCATCGTCGTCACGTTCACGAACTGCGTCCAGAAATGTGAAGAAGGCTTTGCGAAGAAGGCGCTTCCAAGCTGGAACTGCTTCTCGCCGCTCTATCGCGGCAAAAGCTGGCTGCGCAAGATGCCATGCTCCTTCGGATGGGACTGGGGCCCCATGGCCGCCACATGCGGCATCTTCCGCGACATCAAGCTGTTGGCCGTCAAGACCACGCGAATCGACAGCGTGTTGATTGAACAAAAACACAACGCCGACGGCTCCGTCGATCTCGTCATGAAACCACAATTGCTGACGGCCACCACCGCCAACGGCCTTCAGCTGGACATCTCCGCCGCCCCGCTTGACGAACCGCAGAACGCCGTGTCCGTCAAGACCGAAGCGACTGGAAGCAAGCCAATTGCGCTTTCCATCAAGAATCCGAAGCTCTGGTGGCCCAACGGCCTCGGCCCGCAGGACCGCTATCTCGTCGTCGCCAAACTGCTGGACGCCAACGGCAATCTTCTCGACGAATGGTCCGTCAAAATCGGCCTCCGCAAACTCGAACTCGACCGCCATGCGGATGAATGGGGCGAATCCTTCCAGTTCACCGTCAACGGCAAGCCGTTCTTCGCGAAAGGCGCCAACTGGGTCCCCGCCGACTATCTCATCCCGCGTCTCACGAAGGCCGACTACGACCGCCTCGTCGGCGACGCCGCAAACGCCAACATGAATTTCCTCCGCGCATGGGGCGGCGGCTTCTACGAACAGGACGATTTCTTCGACGCTTGCGACCGCTTCGGCGTGCTGATCTGGCAGGATTTCATCTTCGCCTGCTCCACCTATCCGACCTTCGATAAAGCGTTCATGGCCAACATCGAAGCGGAATTCATCGACAATCTGAAACGCATTCGCCATCATCCCGCCCTCGCCCTGCTCTGCGGCAACAACGAACTCGAACAGGGCCTCGTTTCGGACACATGGAACCAGCATTCCATGTCGTGGGAGGACTATTCACGACTCTTCGACGAACTGCTGCCGAAAGTCTGCTCCGAATACGCCCCGCAAACGCCCTACTGGCCGTGCAGCCCCCACACGCCCCATGGCGACCGCCGCAATTTCAACGATCCAACCTGCGGCGACGCCCACTGCTGGGACGTCTGGTTCGGCGGCAAGCCCTTCGAATTCCAGCGGACATGGAACCACCGCTTCATGAGCGAGTTCGGCTTCCAGTCGTTCCCCGAACTCAAGACGGTGGAGGCATTTACAGATCCGCAGGACCGTAATCTCACCAGCTACATCATGGACTACCATCAGCGCAGCGGCGACACGGGCAACCGCAAGATTTTCGCCTATATGCTGGATTGGTACAAGCTTCCGTCCGGCCTGGAGGAGACGCTGTGGCTGACGCAGATTTCACAGGCCATGGCCATCCAATACGCCTGTGAACACGCCCGCCGCACGCAACCGCGCATGATGGGCGTCATCTACTGGCAAATCAACGACATCTGGCCCTGCGCGTCATGGTCGTCCATCGACTCCTTCGGCCGTTGGAAGGCGCTCCACTATCTCGCGAAACGCTTCTTCGCGCCGAATCTTCTGTCGCTTCTTGAAATCGATGGCGGCAAGCAAATCGAAATTCACGTCTCCAACACGACGTTCCAAGACGGCGATTTCACCGTCAAATGGCACATTTGCGACTTGCAGGGCAAGGACTTGCAGAGCGGCGAACTGCCCTGCCACGCCGTCGCGCAGGAAGACCGCAACGTCCTCACGGTCGATTGCCAGAAAGCCATCGCCGAAGCCGGCATCCGCAATCTCATCTTCTACGCAACGCTTGCAAAAGACGGCGTCACCATCTCCTCCAACTACTACACATTCGACAAGCCGAAGCATCTTGATCTCTTCCAGCCGACATTTTCATGGCGTATCACACCCAACGACGACGGCACGTTCGCAATCCGTCTGAAATCATCGCAACCAGCTCTCTTCACGCGTCTTGAGCTCTCCGAAACAGATGCCCGCTTCTCCGATAATTTCTTCTTCATGCCCGCCAAGACGGACGTCAATCTGACGCTCATCCCCAAGACGCCGCTCACGCTGCAGGAAGTCCAGCAGCAAGTCCGCGTCCATTCGCTCTACGACAGTTACGCGCATTAATGGTACGGGAGGGGCGCTCTCCAGAGCGACCGATTGCGCAACGCGCAATCCATATATAATTCCATTAACAAAATTGGAGATAG
>JAGCSE010000142.1 GCA_017964325.1 Victivallales bacterium
ACGACGACTTCGCCGTCGGCGGTCAGGCGGAAATCCGTCTCAAAGCCGGTAATTCCGTTTTCGATGGCGTATTTGAAGGCTAGCAAGCCATTTTCGGTGGCGGCTTCAGCCGCGCCGCGATGTGCGAGAAGCCGGGGAATTTCGTGTTTTTCAAGTGTGGTTTTCATGTTACTGATAGGAATTGATTGTGATTTATTATCGTATAACTTGTTTGATTTCCGATGGTTGTTGATAATCTTAAAGAAAGTCAAAAACATGTTTGTCTATGGTTAAAACCTGCCTAATGTAACCATCTCAAAGGCATTTGCAAGCATCTAACGCAATTTCTTGTGTGATGGGAGGTGAGTCGCCTGACGATTGAGACACGATGGGCCAGGCGGGCCAAAGTAAGCCAATCTGTGGGAAAACATAAAGCTTTGGGGGGATTTTCATCATTCTTGCAAGGGGAAAAAAGTACAAAACGGTTTGAAATTGTATTCAATCCACGTTAATTTATGACATGAATCAAAAATGAAAATCGTTGTGATTTGTATGCATGAAAGTTGCGACTCTCATATGTGAAAATACTCACAACAAGCAACTCTGTTTGAATATTTTTGTCCATCCAAGATGTTCCGCTCAACAAGCAAGACTGGAAAACAAAAGTCCAGTGACAATGAACATATTGGATGGAGGAAGCCTTTAGCTGAATCAAAAAACATGAACAAGACAATCAAAAGACTAACCCAGTCACTCCTGCTCGCCATCCCGTTTATGCTTACATCATGCGTCAATCAAGGGCGGTTGCCTGCCGAACATGGCATCCGCAACGTCACGACCATCGCCGAATCCTTTGGCGACGGAGAGAAAGTCTCGACTGTCGTCGTCGAATATTCAACTGAGCTTGATTCTTCCACGGTGGCTCCTGAATGTTTCACCGTGCAGGGCCGAAAGGTCATTGCGGCGCATACGAATTCCCGTGCGGAGAAGACAGACGTTTCCGCCGCCGGACGTTTCGTCCTCCTTCGCCTTGCTTATGAAAACAAATGGGAGGCCGCTGGCGCGAACCTCTTCGCCCGCCCGCGTCATGATCCCAAAAAGGATGGCGGCGCACGGCAGGGGAAGGGCAATGGCCCGCGTTTCGAGGATGACGGAAAGCCTGTCGATTTGAGCGCGACCGTCATGCAGACGGCGGACATTCGGGCCGCCGACGGAACTGTCATTCCCGCCAGTCCGACGGCACATGCCTCGACGGCTTCCACTGAGTTGGTCATACAGGACTTCAAAAAGCACTATTTCACGGATTCCGATACGGGCATGACTTTGCCGTATTTTGTCTATCTGCCCAAAGGATATGATCCAAGGCGGAAATATCCCATGGTGTTCTTCATTCCAGACGCCAGTGCGGACACTTCCATCGAAACCGCTACGCTCACGCAGGGAAACGGCGCGACGATCTGGGCGACGCCGGAAGAGCAGGCGAAGCATCCAGCCATCATCGTCGCCGTGCAATACCCATACGCCGTGGTGAAGGAATACGGCGCGATGACGCTGGACGACCATGCCTGGACGAAGGGGCTGACGGCGACGCTGAATCTTCTGCGGCATCTCATTGACACGCTGGCGGTTGACCGCGACCGTGTCTATGGGACGGGGCAGTCTCAAGGCTGCATGGCCAACATCGCCATCAGTGACCGCCATCCTGAGCTTTTTGCCGCCCAGTTCCTTGTGGCCGGACAGTGGGACGTCGCGGAGATGGCGGCCATGAAGGACAAGAAGCTGTGGATTCTCGTCTGCGAAGGGGACGCCAAGGCCTATCCCGCCATGTGTGAAGCGAGGACGCTGTGGAGCTCTCTGGGTGCGAAAGCCGTCAAGGGGGATGCCTTCTGGAATCCAAAGGGTTCCAATGATGAGATGGCGGCCAATGTCCAGTCCATGCTTGAAAAGGACGCCGATATCCGTATGAACGTCTTTGCGGGCGGCAGCCACATGTACACGTGGAGCATTGCCTACAATATCGAAGGCATCCGCGACTGGTTGTTCGCGCAATCCAGAGGCGTACAAAGGAGAAATGACTGATGAAAACGCCATCCAGCGATCTTGGCAATGGAAAATCTCGTCTCCCAGATGAACAATGCGTTGCCATCTGCGGTTTGTTTTGTGGAGCCTGCCCCGCATATCCTCTGCAGTGCCATGGCTGCCTGTCAGACTTTGTTCTTGATGTCTGCCGTGAATGTGAACATGGATTCAGAAAATGCTCAAAGGCGCATCATGTCCAGCGATGCAGCGATTGCGTGCAATTCCCGTGTCCACGCCTGGAGAAATTCAGCCGTAGTTCAGTTATCAATGGAATCTGCCATCACGCGAATGTAATTCCCGACCTGCAGGAAATCAGACGGAATGGCATCGGGCAATGGCTGGAAAAGCAAACTCTGAAATTCACATGTCCCAAATGCGGTCAACGGTTGACATGGTTTGACAGAACCTCACATGAATGCCTGAATGAATCCGACAGTCAATAAGGAGATACGACATGCAGACTGACAAAGAAAAGAAAATCGAACGAAACCGCGAGGCAATGCGGAGATTCGAGACATGCATCAACACCAACGACTTGGCGTTGGGCGAGGAGCTGATATCCGCCGCCGCCGCGTTCACGACGCCTGTTTCGCCCACGCCGCTTTATGGCGCAAAAGGATATCTGAGCGTCGTTGATTTCATGCGGCGGAGCTTCCCCGATGTGCAGTGGAATATCATGAACATGGTGGCCGACGAGACAACCGTCGCGGTGCAATGGCTGTGCACAGGGACTTTCACGGGCGATGCGCCATTCGCGGGGCTTCAGCCGAACGGCAAGGCGTTTTCGACAACCGTCATGAATTTCTACACATTCGATGCGGACTGTAAAATCGTCGGCGTTGTC
>JAGCSE010000143.1 GCA_017964325.1 Victivallales bacterium
TGATGCTGCCGATCGTCATGGAATACAACCAGGAGGCCACCGGCGAGAAATACAAGTTCATCGCCGAAGCGATGGGCGTTGACACAACCGGCATGGACCAGAAGGCCTACCGCGCGGCCGCCGTGGAGGCCGTCCGCAAACTTTCCGCGGATGTCGGCATCCCCGCCAAGCTTTCCGCGCTCAAAGAGGCTGATCTTCAATTCCTTGCGGGAAGCGCATATGCGGACGCCTGCCGTCCGGGCAATCCCAAAGACACAAGCGTCGATGATCTGAAGGAACTCTTCCGCAAGATCATGTAAACATCAACAAGCGCTTTATTGAAAGGGGCTGTTGCATACCTCGCCAAGAGGAGGCAACAGCCTCCCCTTTTTTCCTGGGGATTGCACACGGGTGGAGGCAGCTTTTTCGGGGAGACAAAAGTGCATTGCCCCGCTTGTAATAGTTAGATGTCTAATTATATTGAATGGCATGACGAACTCCTCCATCAATCTTATCGGACGTATCCACGAGCTTGCCGACCAATGGCTCTCCCGGGAGCTGGCGTCCGCAGGCCTTCAAGGGATTGCCCCCTCCCACGGCGACGTGCTTGCCCTGCTCCTGCGAAGAGGCGAGGCAACCATGCACGAGCTCGCCGAGTTCGCCCATAGGACACGTCCGACGACGACCGTCCTCGTGGCGAAGCTCGAACGGCTGGGGCTGGTCAGGCATCATCGGTCGCAGGCGGATGCGCGGAGCGTCGTCGTGTCGTTGACGCCGCAAGGCGAGGCGCTGCGCCCTGCATTCGACGCCATTTCTCGAAAGCTTATTGCTTTCGTCGGTTCCGGGCTTTCGTCCGAGGAGCTTGAGACGCTTGAAAGACTGCTCGGGAAAGTTCTTTTCGGTATGGATAACAGCAAACAAAACGGAGAACAGCAATGAAGGAAATCAGGAAAACCGCAGACATCGCGAACGCAACCGCCATCGACCTCGGACCGTTGTCCGAAATCAAAGACTATGTTCTGGAGCTCGGCCCCGGCGTGAAGATCCCCGGCAAGGTGTTCGGCGGGGCGCCTGTGAAGGCGGGCGGCGCCGACTTCTCGTTCCAGGTCTTCGCGCCTGGTACCGAAGGCGGTTTCTACCACACCCACAAGGAACACGAGGAGCTGTACTTCTTCCTCTCAGGCGAAGGCGAATACCAGGTGGACGGCACGAACATCCCCGTCAGGGAAGGCTCTGTCGTCCGCGTCGCCCCTGCCGGCAAGCGCGCCGTCCGCAACACGGGCTCAACTCCGCTGACGATGCTCTGTATCCAGTACAAAGCCGCCGAACCGGGCAGTGTCACCCCTTCTGACGGCACGATTCTCAACGACACAGTCAAATGGTAAGAAAAGGAGTATGCAATGATTCGACTGAACTGCTTCTTCCAGGCGAAGGAAGGAAAATTCGCCGAGGCGCTTGAGGCCGCAAAGGCCCTGACCGCCGAATCGCTGAAACAAGACGGCTGCATCGCCTACGATGTCTTTGAAAGCGCGACGCGCAAAGACGTCTTTATCATTTGCGAGACATGGCACGACGACAAGGCCCTGGCCGACCATTCGGCCTCCGCGCCGTTTGTCAAGTACGTAGCCGTCATCAATCAGGCCGGCACGATGAAAATCAAAAAATTCGAGTTCTGATCCACCGGATGTGAATCATGCGTCATGAATGCAAAATCACGGTTCTGGAAACCAAGGTTTTTCCTGAATTACAGAAAAAGTATCTGGCAAATCCCGATTCCGGGCCATGCCCATGCTTCGAGGCGGGAGACACGTTTCTGCTGAAGCGGACTCCTGAGCAGGACGATTTCTATCATCTGCTCCACGGCAAATTCTGCGGCGAGGCGTGGGACGCCATCAGCCGCTACGTCTATACGGCCCTGCAAGGCGGTTCGATCATGCACAAGTGGACCAACGACGAGCGGATGATGATCGCATGCTGCAACGACGGAACCAGGCCGGTGGTTTTCAAAATCGAACGCATCGACATCCCGGAGACTCCGGAGGAGGCTGAATGGCTGTCACGGCAGAATTTCCGTAACAGCGCCGAAGACGCCTATTCCGGATAAGGGTGCTACAAAGCGGCTTTCGTGAAGGGAGTCATGCCCTCTTCACGAAAGCCGCGTTTATGCGCGTCCATTCTCCGTTCATATGGTCATATCGTGTTGTTCAAAAAGGCGGCTTTCTGATGAGCAAGACAATCTCGTAGAAAGAGAAAACAATGTCATTTCAACAGCCTGAACTGTTAATCTGCGGAAAGCGATTTTTTGAACGGCTGGCCGAGTCCATACGGACCGCCCAGACCAGCATAATCGTCAACATGTTCATCTGGAGAAATGACGAATTGGGCGTCGCTCTGGCGCTTCTCCTTCTCAACGCCGCAGATCGTGGAGTCCGCATTTCCATTTGCAAGGACAGGTACGGCGTCATTCTGGAATGCTGTGAGGAAAACTGCGCGTCGTTTTTTCATAACCGCATGACAATTTGGGAGAAAGCACAGAGTTTTTGCCTAAAACATCTATACAGGCTTGCCATGCCGTCTGCCACCGTTCCCCCAAATATCGTGGACCGCCTTCGACGGCATCCGAATATTCGAATTGACGACAACCACTATCGGCGAGACCATTCCAAGTTTTGGATTTTTGATGACAAGACATTGTATCTCGGTGGAATCAATGTGGAAAACAAGGAAAAAGACGCCGATAGCCGGGGGTACATCTACCATGATTATATGGTATGTCTTCAAGGGCGGGAGATTGTGGAAGCCTTCCTTGCCAAACGACAAAATCCCGCGCAGGTTTCACAGATGTTTGGCATGAATCTCAAAACGCCCGCCCAATGCTTTGAGATGCGGGAACGATATCTCTCCCTGATTCAAAATGCCAAGCAAACCTTGGATATTCTGATGGCATATTTTGCGCCTGAGGAAGATTTTCTCGACGAAATCGCTTCGGCATGCAAACGCGGTGTAAAGGTGCGCCTATTGCTGCCGCAGAATGCAAACTTCAATCATCATCTTAATATGTTGACCGCCTACCGCCTCCTTGGGAATATCGACAGGAATCTGAATATTTTTCTTTCACCCAAAATGGTTCACGCCAAAGTCCTGGTCAACGAGAAGATCCTTTCCCTAGGTTCCTGCAATATCAACAGGAAGGCTTTTTGTTCGCTGGATGAACTGAATCTTTTCTGGCCTAATGACTCCCGTTCATTTGCCTCTTCTTTACGGGAAAACATAGAAAGCCTATTCCAAGAGGCCCATTTGGTCAAATCACGTCAACAACTTCATGTCAATTGGCTTTGGGCTGCTGCCGAACACGTTATCATGTAGGTATGTGGTTCAGAACGATGACGAAGAAGACATCGCACTCCCCTTCTGCCCCTTCAAGTCATTTGCGACGCACACTTCAAAAATCGGTTGGAAGCCTGTTCCGATGTTATTGATTACTTCAACATTCTTTTCATTGAAGAAGTGCCTGATGTTCCGCCATTGCCGCACGCAACTGCTTGGGATCAAGCTCTTTCGGTGAGCATTTCTGATCCATGCATAGGACGGCGGCGAATCCAGCCGCCTGGCCGGTGATGAAACAGCCCGGAATGACGCGTATGGAAGCAAAGACATAGCGGTCGCAACTGATGCAACGACCACAGACCAAGAGATTTCCAGCTTGCCGTGGAACAAGGGAACGGTATGGGATGCCGTAGCTTTCGCCAGTCTTGTAGCCTTCGCCACGGAAACAACGTTTATGCTCTTCGAGCATTTCACGTGTCGGATGCGCAGGATGGATGTCCGCGGGGAAATTGTAGCGGCCGATTTCGTCCGGAAATGAACGCCGCGCAAGATAATCCTCACGGGAAAGGACGTACTCCCCGAGAATTCGCCGTGTCTCGCGAACGCCCAGCATGGAGCCACTGGCCGCGATGCAGGCGTGCTCGAATCCCGCAATGTGCGTTCGGTAGAACGTCTCGTATTCCACTAACTGTTGTCGTGCAGCAACAAGCGCCTGCGAAACGGATCGTTCATCCATCACATCGACATCGAAAACGTGACCGATGTTGGCACCAGCGAGTTGCGGCGTCAGTCTCGTCATGCCCGTATGATGCCAGTCCGGCGTGCTCAACTCTCCTGACGCGAAGGCCAACGACAGTTTTTCCAGCATGTTTTCGTCGTTATGGCTGAAAGCACCGCCTGCGCGATACGCCTCCCAGTCGAATCCCGTCCAAAGAGAGCACAATGTGGGCGGCATGGTCTCCCCTGCTTCACCACCAACGACATATTCGCAGCCGACCGCCACCGCCAGAGCACCGTCGCCGCTCGCGTCGATGAACATTCCCGCTTCCACTGCAAAGTTACCGGAAATCGACTGGAAACAAGCGGAACGGATTTTTCCATTCTCACA
>JAGCSE010000144.1 GCA_017964325.1 Victivallales bacterium
AGCAGGGCCTGCTCTTTCTCCGCTCTGATGATGCCGAGGCTTGACATCGTCTTCAAGATGCTGGCGGTGAGATTTTCAAGGACGCTCATAGAGGCGAAAATACCTGCATTCTTGCGGTCTTCCGTAACATAACCGATGCCATGGCCGATGGCGGCGGACGGCGACGCAATGTCGTTGACGCCGTTGGCGATGTCCATGACGGTCTTGCCGTCCAATATGGCTTTGCCTGCGTCTGGCTGGATGAGACCGTAGAGCGCTTTGGCGATTTCTTCCTTGCCGCAGCCCATAAGTCCCGCGAAGCCAAGGATTTCACCCTTCTTCAATGTGAAGGAGATGTCTTGGAAGAGACCGTTTTTCGTGAGATTGGAAACATCGAGAACGGTGTCGCCGACGGATGATGTGTCTGCTTTGCGCGACTGGTCGATCGTGCGACCGACCATCAATGCGACGAGGCCGTCCTGCGTGATGTCCTTCGTGGCGACCGTTTTGATGAAATGGCCGTCCCGCAGGACGCTGATGCGGTCCGACAGATCGAATATCTCCTTGAGGCGGTGGGAGATGTAGATGACGGTCTTGCCCTGTGCCTTCAGGTTGCGGACGATGTCGTAGAGCGTATCGACCTCCTGGATATTGAGGGCGGCGGTCGGCTCGTCCAGAATGATGGTGTCGCCGTCCATGGAGAGGGCGTTGGCGATTTCGACCATCTGCTGCTGGGAGACGGTGAGTTCGGAGGCGGGCGTCGTGGCCTGGATGGCGACGTGCATTTTGTCCAGCAGCTCCTGTGCCTTGGCGTTCATGGTGGCTTTATCGACGAGGCCGCATTTTCCAGGCAGCTGGTGTAGGAAGATGTTTTCGGCAACGGTCAAGTCCGGCATGAGGTTAAGTTCCTGATAGACGATATTTATGCCAAGTTTCTGCGCATCCGCCACGCTGTTGATTTTCTGTTTGACGCCGTTGACGGTGATTTCGCCGTCGTCTGCGGGATAGAGTCCGCCGAGGATTTTCATGACGGTTGACTTGCCGGCTCCATTTTCGCCGATGACCGCATGGATTTCGCCTGGACTGAAGGAAAGGGAGACGTCTTCGAGCGCCTTGACCCCTCCGAATGTCTTTGTAATGTGTTGTAAAGTGATTTCAGCCATGTTGCATCCTTGTCGAGATGGAATTAATAGACCGATTTAAAATGCGATATGCAAATTTACCTCTTATAAAAGAAAAGGCAAATAAAGTTTTTTAAGGTATGTACTTTAAATATGAACCAATACAAGGAGTTTTTAACGCAGAGCCGGAGGGGGTGACAAGTTTTTGTTTTCCTAAATTGCATTTAAAATTTATGTTTAATGACAGAAGGGCTTATATTATATCCATAGACGAAAGGATATGTGCCATGCCGATGGAAAACAACAGAAACAGACTTATACACGATTTTACCAAAGGGCCTCTGCTGAAGCACCTTGTGTTGTTCGCGCTGCCGTTCATGGCTTCGAACGCGCTCCAAATAATGTATTCGATCGTCGATATGATGGTTGTGGGGCATTATGTCGTGAAAAGCGGTTTGGCGGCGGTTGCGGTGGCCAGCCATACGTTCAATCTGATGGTCATGCTCTGCGCGGGCACGAGCCAAGGGGGGCAGATCATGCTGTCGCAGATGATCGGTCATGGACAGCGGGAGCGGCTCGGCGAAGCCATCGGCACGCTGTTTACGGTTTTGCTGGGGGCGGGAGTCGTGGTGACGATGGTTGGCGTCGTGTTCGCACGACAGATTCTGCACTGGTTGAACACGCCGGCGGATGTATTTGACGATGCGCTGTCCTACACGCTTGTGTGCAGTTGGGGCGTGGTGTTCGCGTATGGCTACAACATTGTGTCCGCCATCATGCGCGGGCTGGGCGATTCGCGGCATCCATTCATTTTCATTCTCATCGCCTCCGTCATCAACATCCTGCTCGACCTGCTGTTCGTGGCGTGCTTCCACTGGGGCGTCTTCGGTGCAGGGCTTGCGACGATTCTCGGCCAGGCGTTTTCATTTTTGTATGCCGTGTGGTTTCTCTATCAGCATCGCGAAGAAACAGGCTTCGATTTCATGCCACACAGTTTCCGCATTAACAGGCAATGCCTGAAATCATTGCTAAAGCTTGGCCTGCCGCTGGCGTGCCGTTTCAGCATCGTGAATTTCTCCATGCTTTTCGTCATATCCATGGTCGGATCAGAAGGTTCCGCCGCTCTCGGGACGTTTGGGGCGGGTACGAAACTGGATGATGTGGCGAACAAGATGTCGTTAGGCGTAATGATGGCCCTGACGGGAATCGTTGCCCAAAACTATGGCGCCCGTAACTTTTCGCGAATCCGCAAGGCCGTGGGTTATACACTGTTATTAAGCAGCGGGTTCTATGCCGTTTTCGCCGCCTTGATGTGGTTCTTTCCCGAACAACTGTTCAGCATTTTCACAAGCGACAGCGACATTCTGGATTTAAGCCACACTTTCTCCCATGCAATTATGTGGACATTCCCTGGACTGCTGCTATTGAAAGGTTCAAATGGTTTTATCCATGGCATCGGACATTCGTGGCTTGGAATGTTTTTGGGCATATTCGACGGTTTCGTCCTGCGCATTGGATGCAGCTGGTATTTCGGGACGGTCCTTGGCTGGGGGTTCTATGGCTATGTGCTCGGCTATGGCATCGCGCCGTGGGGATCCGCGTTTCCCGGTATGCTCTATTTCCTGTTCGCACCGTGGGAAAAGCGGAAACTGGCCATCGAATAAGACGGTGACATTTACAACAAATGAATGGTAAAAATCATATTCAAGATGAAAATTTTTAGAAAAACAAGAATATAAACGATATTGGTATCAAAAATAGGTCTTGTATCTTGATTTCCAAAATTCATATTGCCATTGTATGATTTCTGGAAAAGGAAACATTTGCATATAAAAAACGAACAAACTCCTCTTGTCAATTAAAGAGGAAACAAGGAAAGTAATATGGAGACGAGCAACATCCCGACTGTAACCCTTTCAGAAGCAAAGACATTAATATCCTGTTTGGCACATAGGCAGAGCATCCTGTTGTTGTCGGCCCCGGGTGTCGGCAAATCCGATGCCGTACGACAGGCGGCCGACGAAGCGGGGCTGGAATGCAAGTCGCTTCTGGGGACGCAAATCGCTCCGGAGGATGTCAGCGGCATCCCGCGGATTGTCGGCGAACGTTCCGTGTTCTGCCCGCCGAGGATTCTCCTTCCTGAGGAGCCAAAGCCGTTCTGCCTGTTTCTCGACGAGCTGCCCGCCTGTTCGCCGGATATCCAGAAAGCGTTCTATTCGTTGCTGTTGGAGAGGCGACTTGGGGAACATAAGCTGCCTGAAGGGACATGGGTCGTGGCGGCGGGCAACCGTGCGGAGGACCGTTCATTGGTCAGAACTTTGTCGGCCGCCCTTGTGAACCGCGTTCTGATCCTGCAAGTGAAGGTTGACGTGCACGAATGGGTCGCATGGGCGTACAAGGCGGGAGTGCGGTCGGACATCATTTCGTACATTTTGTTCAATCCGATGGCGTTGCAGCGTGAGATTCCCGCGCTTCCGGTTCCTTTTTCAACGCCGCGCGCGTGGGCGTCTTTGGCGCAGGCGCTGAATCTTGTCGAGGCACAGGGCAAACTGAACCAGAAATTGCTTGAGACGATGGCATACGGCTGCGTTTCCGCAGAGGACGCGGGGATGTACGCCGCCTTCGTGAATTTCCGTACGGACAATCGGGTTATCATGAGAGTCATGAACAATATCGAAGAACTGCCGTCGCGCGATGACGATACGACAGCGGTTAAGCGCAACGCCATACTCCAGAGCATTCACAATTTGGTGTCGAGCGGATTGATGGACAAGGATTTCATGGAAGTTGACGGTGTGAAAATACAGACATGCTTCACACAGGAGAATGTCTGTAATTTACTGGTTGCCTTGAATCCGGAGGAGCGTGTCATGATGCTTCTGGGATGCGTTGAGACATGGGGGAAGCTGGGCGCGGACGACATCATCCTTGAGGAATACAAGAAGTTGGTAGGTGCGTTGTTATGACGAATATGGATTTAGAACGCAAGCTAGCCGCCGCCATTCTCATGCTCAAGGCGAAATTTCCTTTCCATGCCGATTTGCTTGCCCATGCCAAAATCGCCTTGGATGACCGAATCCGCACGGCGTGTGTATTTCCATCGGGCAGGATTCTGCTGTCGCCTACGTTCATTAAGAATATGACCCATGCCGAAGTGGCGTTCATCATCGAGCATGAGATATATCATATATATTATAAAACAAATGATCGTTCCAAGCTGTTTTACGATCAATGGGTGGCCAATGTGGCCCATGATTTGATTATCAACGGGGAACTGGTTGAAAGGTTCGGTTTCACAAGACCGCCGAATGGTGGACTTCACTGGCCGGATTACAAGGCTTCAGTTGATTTCTTGAAAAGGCAGGATATTGTTCATGGAGATTTCAAGCCCATCAAGGATTATTCTTTTGAGGAGATGGTGGCGTTGTTGACCGCTTTCAGGAAAAACATCTGCAAGCTTCCCAAGAGCATCTTAAACGCTCTTGCGGATGCGGTTGATTTTCCATGCGAGGGGAATATTGAGGAAAAGGCGGAGGAATCGCCGAGCGGCGGCGTCTGGGATGCGCTTGACCAATGGTCGCCAGACAAGTCCGAAAGCGAGGCGGATGATCATGAAAAGACAGATGGGTCATCCACGTCAGTCGAAGACGAATCTTCAGATTCTTTGAGCAGGGAGGAGAAAATTCAGCAGAAATGGATTGGGGCATTGTTCAGCGGAGATGCCAAGAGTATTCAGGACGAGTTGGAGATGTTTCCGTCCGAATCGCCGTTGAGCATCGCCAAGGCGGAGCAGAAAATGAAGGATTTGGTACGTGAGGTGGCCGCGCGGAAGGAGGCCATTGACATTAGCGCGGAAATGGCGAAGCAGTTGCAGAATGTTGATTCTGGCCAGATGTGGGGCCAAGGCCAAGGAGCCGGAGCCAATATGGCGGGTTTTTGGAATGTGCAGATTCTGCGTGGAAATTACAGCGATTCGTGGGAGATGGCGTTGCAGGCGTGGATTGACGAATCGGCTCCGCCGATGCGTTCCTGGGCGCGCGCCTCGCGGCGCGGTGCGGAGCGCACGGATGTCGTGCTGCCGGGGAGAAATCACATTGTTGAAGGATGGATGCTGAACATCGTGCTGGATGTCAGTGGCTCCATGTGGGATGTGCTGCCTGTCGTGCTGGGGCATATCCAGGCGTTTGGCATATCTTCCGGCGTAAAACGCGTGCGTCTGGTCGAGTCCGTGGAAGAATGCCGCATCGACAATATCATGGACATTTCGGAGTTGAGCCAATACAAAATGCCTTTGGCCGACGGCAGCGACTTGTGCCCCTGTATGTTGAAATTGGCGGAAGATCCTTCTGTCCAATCTGTTTTGATCTTGACGGACGGATATATTGATTATCCTTCTGCGGAGGAGATACCATACGATGTGGTGTGGGGATTGACGGAGATGGCTCCTGAAGATTTTCCAGCCGACTACGGAATCAAGATTGCAGTCCGTGTTGAATCCGATGATTGAAGCGTTGCCGCGGGGAAAATGAAATATGTCGTACATTGATGAAATCTGCGGTTATCTGCTGATAAGGGGGTATGTCACCAGGGAGGAAGTCTCGAAGCTGATGAAAGGGCTGGGAGAGCCGTCGGAGGCATTGTTTGAAAATTACGATGAATACGAATATGATAAATGGGTTGCAGAAGAGGAAGAAAGAGAGGAAGAGGAGCGTGTACACCCTGAGGTAGTTTCCACGGGAGGGGGGAGGCCTATTTCAAGAAGACGGAGGGGCAAATTTGGAGGTCGTCGCACCAGCGGCGGAAACAATGTGAAGATAACCGCCCCCGAACTTGATGCGAAGCTTCCGACGATGGATTTGGGGGCGAAGCTGAAGGATTTTCTGTCGTTGCTGCAATGGCTGGATGGAATCGGCGGGAAGGAGTCCAATTGGTCATGGGAGTCGTTTGTCCAGGAGACGGACAAATTCTACGAGATGGCGCAGGATGGATTGACGAGGATGCTGAAATGCAAGAATGACAAAGAGATAAAGCATCATGTTGATTTATTGATGTTGTATTGTGAACAGTCATCGTTGCTTCCGGATGTCCTAGATGGATACGTGGGGGCCGTCGTCGCGGCCTTCAATTCTGAGATGGGCGATTATGTTGCAACGAAATGGACGGTCAACAAGCATTCGTGGATCTATCGTCATCCGAATATCCGCACCATGAAGCGTGCGGTCATCGTCCACAATCGTCTGCGTCACGCTTTGGTCAGCTGTCTGAAAGAGGGAATGTTCGATTCCAATACGGACGAGAAGCCTGAATCCAAATTTGGCGCGAATAAGCAGACGAGGTTGGAATCGGATTCCTATACGGTGGTTGATTTAACGACAGGAGATGTCAAATACAGTGCCATTCCCCCGAATTTGAACGACGACAGGTGCCGTACAACGAAGCTGTGGCTGAGGAAGATCCCCAAGGGGCGCTTTGTCATGGGGTCGCCGGAGGACGAGGTGGGACATAACGATTATGAGACAAGCCACGATGTCGAGTTGACGCAGGATTTCTACATCGGCGTATTTCAATGCACTCAAAAACAGTGGGAGCTGGTCATGGGGGACAATCCATCCGAATACAAAGGCGTCTGCCGTCCCGTGGAAAATGTCTCTTACGACATGATTCGCGGTATGAAGGTTGGCACGGGCTGGCCTGCAAACGGCCATGCCGTGGATGGTTTGTCTTTCATGGGCAGGTTGCGGGAGATGACGGGGCTTATATTTGATTTGCCGACGGAGGCGCAATGGGAGTACGCCTGCCGTGCAGGCACTGAAACTGCCCTCAATTCGGGTATGAACTTGACATCAACATTTTTGGATGTAAACATAAATGAACTGGGAAGGTATTACTACAATCAGCGCGATGGAAAGGGCGGATTTTCGGAACACACGAAGGTCGGCTGCTATATGCCGAACGGGTGGGGCCTGTATGATATGCATGGAAACGTGTGGGAATGGTGCTTGGACTGGTATGGCGAATATGGAACATCGGCGGTGACGGATCCAGTCGGACCAAATGTAGGCTCGTACCGCAGATGTCGCGGAGGCTCGTGGCGCAACCTTGTGGAGTGTTGCCGTTCGGCGTACCGCTACAGCAACGATCCATCATACTGCGGCTACTGGGGCAACGGCCTCGGTTTCCGCGTTGTCTGCCTGTCCTCAAGCTGAAGATTTTTTCCTGTTTTGTCATAAGGAGGATGAAATATGTCATACATTGATGAAATCTGCGGTTATCTGCTGGATAGAGGATATGTCACCAGGGAGGAAGTCTCGAAGCTGATGAAAGGGCTGAGGGAGCCGTCGGCGACATTGTTTGACAATAACGATGAATATGCCAGATGGGTTGCGGAGGAGGAGGAAAGGGAGGAGGAGGAGCGTGTACACCCTGAAGTAGTTCCTGCGGGAGGAGGGAGGCCTGTTTCGAGAAGACGTGGGGGCAGGTTTGGAGGTCGTCGCACCAGCGGCGGAAACAATGTGAAGATTACCGCTCCCGAACTTGATGCAAAGCTTCCGACGATGGAATTGGGGCCAAAGCTGAAGGATTTTCTGACGTTGCTGCAATGGCTGGACGGGACCGGCGGGAATGAGTCCAACTGGTCATGGGAGTCGTTTGTTCAGGAGACGGACAAATTTTACGAGATGGCGCAGGATGGATTGACGGGGATACTGAAGGGCAAGAATGGCAAAGAGGTAAAGCGTCATGTTGATTTATTGATGTTGTATTGCGATCAATTGTTGCTTCTGCCGAATGTTCTGAATGGATATGTGGGGCCCGTCGTCGCGGCCTTCAATTCTGAGATGGGCGACTATGTTGCGACGGAATGGACGGTCAACAAGCATTCGTGGATCTATCGTCATCCGAATATCCGCACCATGAAGCGTGCGGTCATCGTCCACAATCGTCTGCGTCACGCTTTGGTCAGTTATCTGAAAGAGGGAATGTTCGATTCCTATCTGGTGGTTGATTTGACAACGGGGACTTTCAGCTACAGCGCTTCTCCGCCGAAAATGGGCGATGACAAATGCCGCACGATAGAGCTGTGGCTGAAGAAGATACCCAAAGGGCACTTTGTCATGGGGTCGCCTGAAAGCGAGATAGGACATGACGATGATGAGACAAGACACGAAGTCGAGTTGACACAGGATTTCTTCATCGGCGTGTTTCCGTGCACTCAAATGCAGTGGGAGCTGGTCATGGGGGACAATCCGTCCATTTGCAAAGGCGATTGCCGTCCCGTGGAAAATGTCTCTTACGACATGATTCGCGGTGACAATCATTGGTCTTCACGTGGAAATATGGTGGATGGTTCATCCTTCATGGGGAGGTTGCGGGAGATGACGGGGCTTATATTCGACCTGCCGACGGAGGCGCAGTGGGAGTACGCCTGCCGCGCCGGAACGACGACCTCCCTTAACTCCGGGAAGAATATGATTTCAGAACTATCGGATCCCGATCTGGACGGAATGGGAAGGTATGGCAACAATCGGTCAAATGGCAAAGGATGGAGCACTCACGTAACAGTCGGCAGCTACAAGTCGAATGAATGGGGGCTGTACGATATGCATGGAAATGTGTGGGAATGGTGTCTGGACTATTATGGCGACTATGGAAAGGTTGCCGTAACGGATCCAATTAGGTTTGATGAAGACAAATTTCATGTGATACGCGGTGGCTGTTGGAATAGTCCTGCGTGTGCCTGTCGTTCGGCGAAGCGTGCCATTTCCTACGCATGCGTAGGATCCTATGACACAGGTTTCCGCGTTGTCTGCCTGCCCTCAAGCTGATGTTTTTTTCCGTTTTGTCGCAAGGAGGGTGAAAATGTCATACATTGATGAAATCTGTGGTTATCTGCTGGGAAGGGGATATATCACCAGGGAAGAAGTCTCGAAGCTTATGAAAGGGCTGGGGGAGTCATCATCATTACTGGCTGAATACTATGATGACTACGGCTATGATGATTGTGTTGACTACGACTATGATGATTGGATTGAACAGGGGGAAGAACCAAACGATGTTCTGGAAGAGGAGATTTCCGCAGGAGGGCGGCGGAAGGGGAAGTCGAAAGGAAAGCCGCCTAGGTTAGGGGGGCGTCGCGGCAATGGTGGAAAATGTGTGAAGATTACCGCCCCAGAATTGGATGCAAAGCTTCCGACGATGGAATTTGGGGAGAAACTGGAGCGGTTTCTGTCGTTGCTGCAATGGTTGGACGGGACTGGCGGGAAGGATTCCAACTGGTCATGGGAGGCGTTTGTCCAGGAGACGGACAAATTCTATGATATGGGGCAGGATGGATTGACGGGGATGCTGAAGGGCAAGAAAGCCAAGGAAATAAAGCAGCAGGTTGATTTATTGATTTTTTATTGCGGACAGTCATCGCTACTGCCGGATGTCTTGGATGGATACACGGGGCCCGTCGTCGGGCCTTTCAATTTGGAGATGGGGGATTTCCTTGCGATGGAATGGACGGTCAACAAGCACTCGTGGATATATCGTCATCCGAACATCCGGACCATGAAACGGGCAGTCATCGTTCACAATCGCCTGCGCCGTGCCTTGGTCAGTTGCTTGAAAGACGGAATGTTCGATGCTAATATGGACGAGGAGGCTGAAATCAAATTCAACAAGCATAAGCAGGGAAGGTCCTATTTAATAGTTGATTTGACAACATGGACTTTCAGCTACAGTGCTTTTCCGCCGAATATGAACGATGGCAGGTGCCGCACGACGGAGTTGTGGCTGAGGAAGATACCCAAGGGGCGCTTTGTCATGGGGGCGCCAGAGGACGAGGTGGGACGTGACTTTGATGAGACAAGCCACGATGTCGAGTTGACGCAGGACTTCTACATCGGCGTATTTCAATGTACTCAAAAACAGTGGGAGCTGGTCATGGGGGACAATCCATCCAAATACAAAGGCGTCTGCCGTCCTGTGGAAAACGTTACTTACGACATGATTCGCGGCATGGAGGCCGGCGCGGGCTGGCCTGCAAACGGCCATGCCGTGGATGGTTCGTCCTTCATGGGCAGGCTGCGGAAGATGACGGGGCTTACGTTTGATTTGCCGACGGAGGCGCAATGGGAGTACGCCTGCCGTGCGGGTATGACGACTGCCCTCAATTCGGGGATGAACTTGACATCAACATTTTTGGATGTAAACATGAATGAATTGGGAAGGTATTACTACAATCAGAACGATGGAAAGGGCGGATTTTCGGAGCACATGATGGTCGGTAGCTATATGCCGAACGGGTGGGGTCTGTACGATATGCACGGAAACGTGTGGGAATGGTGCTTGGACTGGTATGGCGGATATAATGCGGTGACGGATCCAGTTGGACGAAAGATATGCTCGTGGATCTACGACAGGTGTTGTCGCGGCGGCTCGTGGCGCAACTTAGCGGGGAATTGCCGTTCGGCGCACCGCGGCTACGTAAGCCCGTCGTACGGTGCCGACAACATCGGCTTCCGCATAGCTCTTATCCCAGTTCAATAAGGGATTCATCTGACAACGATGTTTGCGCGTTGCGCAAACAGTCGCATAGAGTGCGCAAATGGTCGCACAGAGTGCACCCCTCCCTTAATTCCCGCGCCAGCTGCGGACGGCGAAATCGGCATCCTTCCATGGATCGAGATTATGGAAGCCACTGTGTTCGATGAGTTTGGCCATGTTCAGCCGCCATGCGTACGTCGCTTGCGGGTCTTGCGAGAAGACAGCCATGTTTTCGACAAGGCTGTTCGGCACGACGAGCGCCTTTTCCGCCTCAGACAGCCAGGCGTCCTGTTCGGCGGTGCGCTTCTCCACAAGTTTCATGCGGCGGACTGCTTCGCGGAGGATGCAGTGGTAGGCGTAGTCTTCGAGCCCGTCGCGGTAGTTTTCGAGGCGGATGGTCGGGATGGGGCGGCCGTCCTTGCCAAAGCAGAAGATGCAGCCGTCGCCGTGGTAGGTGGTCCATGAGACGGGATTCCATGTCGTGTAGGGGCCGGAGACGATGGGCTTGTTGTCGTTCCAGATGGTCATGGAATAGTAGAGGAAACCGTCGGGCTGGAATTTGGCGGTCTGGGCGCCCATGAGCGTGCGGATGTCCTGCGCGGGATATTCGACGAACCAGTTGGCGTGGGGATGGTGGGGCCCGCAGCAGATGTACCACCAGACGTAACGCCCTGAATCGTGGGCGGTTTTGACTTTTGCGACATCGAATCTCGGTGTGAGGGGGCACCATGCGTCGATGGATTTGACGACGGTGTCGGCTCCGAAGCTATGGTCGTAGCTCGTGGTCATGAGGAGGACGTCCGGAAAAGCCTCCTTGAGTGCCTTGGCGCATTTTTCAATGAGCGGGAAGCGGTCCGGCTGGCATTCGTCGTAGGCATAGATATATGCGTATTTCAAGAGATTGCGGCGTTTTGCCTCTTCATAGATTGGGCGGAGGCGTTCGATTTCGGCGGGAATCTTGTCCTCCTCCCAGACGGATGCGTCGCCAAGGCCGAATGCGGTCAGTTTTCCTTTGTCATGGAGATATTGGATGACTTCGAAATCCGGCGGCGTCTTGATGTAGATGTTGCCCCAGTCGAGTAGGTAGTCGGTCAGGAAATCGGCATAGACGAATTTCATCTTCGGCCAATTTTCGGCGCCGCCGCGCTGGACCATGGCTGTTTTTTCGAAGCTTGGGTGGTTCCATGCGATAGCTGTCGGCAACGGCGGCTGTTCGGGCAGCGCGAAATCGAAGACGGTGATGGAGAAGGGGAGCTGGATGGATTTGACGTTGTCCGCCTGGACGGTCAGCGTGCCGCGATAGACGCCCGGATTCTGGCCGCGCCTCGCGTGGACGCGAATCCAGAACGTCTGCAAGTCGCCATGCTTGATGGGCACGACAGGGCAGAAATCAAGAATCGGGTCCGGCCACCAGCCGACATAATCGACCGTGTATGGCGGGCGGTTCTTCGTCTCGACGTAGCCGACGGTGTTGACCTGTATGTCGGCGGCGGGGAACACTTCGTGCGTGCCGTCCCGCAGCACGGGCGATAGCCTGACGGAGACGTTCGTGAGGTCGTGGCGGGCTGGCATGACGGAAATCTGGACGGCTTCCTTTTCGTTCTGCGCCAATGCGACCGTGCATTCAGCGGCGGCCTTGACGGTGACGGGCATGTCCTTCGGCAGGATTTTCTCCATGCTTGTCGAGACGCCGACGAGCATATCCTGGATGTCAAGCTTCGCCTGGAGGCAGGATTCCGCGAAGGCGATGACGGAGACAGGCCGTTTGCAGACATCGGGGATGCGTTTCAATTGTTCGTATATTTCAGTGAATTCGCGCGGCGTGGTCTTCGGATCACGCAGTTTTGCGAAAAGCTCATCCTGCTTGCGGCGGCAGTCGTCAATGAGCTTTTCGACGGTTGCGCCAATGCCTTCACGGAGGGCCGTGGGCATTTTTGTCGGTATGAGTTTGTTGAAAATGGCCTGCTGTTCGGCAATGAGCGGCTCGACGAGTGCGGCGCGCTTTGGCCGGAGCTGTTCGTTGAAGCTTGGCGGGACGTCTCCTGCCTCTTCGCCTGGCTTCAGGAGCGCGATGCGGTCGATATAGATGTCGATATTTTCGGCGGGGCGTTCCGTGAAGATATGGAAGACACGGATGTCCTTGATGTTGACGGTGTCAGGGAATTTCAGGGGGATGACGAGCCGTTGGCTGGAAAGCGGCAGGATTTCACTTTGGCATTTGTGCAGAAATGCTTGGCGGACAGGGACTTTGCTGTCGGAAACATAAAACGAGAGATACGGCTGGAGAAGCTTGACGTTCGTGATGTCGATGACGATGCGGTCGTATTCCGTCCAGTCCTTCAATGGCGACGGGACCTCGAAGCAGGGCCATTCGGGCATGCCGTACTCGAATTTTTTCGCCTGGTAGTGGAGGGAATGGGAGCCTGACGTGGCGAATTGGTCGGAAAGTTCCATCCAATGCCACGGATTGGAGCCTTTGAGCCATGGGGCGGCCTCTTCGGGCGTCTCGAAATCAAAAAGAATATGGCCGCCGACCGCCGTGCATGCCATGGACATGCTGATTGCAAGCAGAAGATTTTTCATGATTCGCCTGGTGTTGAGTTGTTATTTCATGAATGGTTGTTACAATGATATTACGACCATTGAAATTTACCTTCATTATGCGCAATATCAATTTCTTTGGACAGCTGATTTCCGCATATTCCGCAGATTATTCCGGAAATGATGCCAGTGACGTGCGCCATGTCGGCAGGAATGAAGATGTTATCGACGAAGAACGTGTGTCCCGCGTGGATTTCAAGAGCCGTCTTGACGATGATACCCGCCAAGGCCAGGCAGCCGATGGTTTTGGAACGTTTCATGATGTGGAAGGCCCATGCGGCGTAGAGTGCGCAGTTCACGCCTGAAAGTCCGCCATACGCCGTCATCCACGGATAGGCCATTGTGACGGCGATGGAAATGGCGATGGACGACAAGATTAAGCATGGCAATGATTTCTGAATCGGCAACCTCCAGGCAATGATAATGAAGCAGGCTGTGTCATAGAGCCAATGCTCCGCGCTCCAGTGGACGAGATGGCAGGTGAATGCCCGCCACAGGAAGCTGGCGTCTAAATCATTGGGGCGCAGGGCCGCCGCCCCGCCCGCCTCCGGACAGAACGTCAGGAGGGCGGAGGCGAGCAGGACGGCGGCGATCAACAGGATTTTGGAGTGTTTTTTCATGGTGTTGGATTAATCACGGTTTCTGTAGCGGGCGGCGACGGCGCCCATCGCGGCGACGATGACGACGGTCCAGACATCCATGGCTCCGCCCCCGTGGCTGATGTGCGGCGCGTGATATTGGAACATTCCGTTGTTGTGCCGCGGTGCGGGGCTGTTCACGGGTGCGGGGGATTCCTGTCTGGGGGCATCGACGCGGTAGTTCTTGACGGGCTGCGTCTTGCGCTGCGCCTGGGCTCTCCGCTCCTCCTGGACGCGCTTCTGGTTGTGGCGTTCGATGCCGTGCTTTGCGTGCGCATCGTCCGTCAGCATGATGAGAGACGTCTCGTCGGTGACGATTTGGTATTTCAGGCCGATGTTGCGGACGACATCGCTGTTTTCCGACTGGTTTTCCAGCCCTTGGTTGACCATGTCTTCGTGCATTTCAATCTGCGCGACGGCGAACATGCGCTCCAGCTCCGGATTGTCCTCGTCCTGTTCGGGGAAGGTCATCTTGCAGGTATAGGTCTTGTCGTCGCCTGAAATGCGTGTCTTCATCGTGACAGTGGCCTCGCCATGGCCTTCGTAACGGCCGAACATCACCAACTGCTGGCCGCGGTAGAGTTTCTTCACGCAGTTCTTCGTCACATCGTAGGTCTTGATGCCGCTGACGGAGACTTTCACATCGTGCATGGCCTCGCTGGTGATTTTGGATTTGGCTAGCATGATCTTTCCGATGATGTCGTCGTCGTTGGAGACGGCTTCGTAGAAGCCGCCAGAGACATCGCAGATAATACGCATGAGAGGCCAATTGCAACTATTGCCCATGAGGAAGCCGAACACGCGGATGTCGTTGCGGGACATCAGCTTGGCAAACGCCTGGGGATTGACTTCGCCCGTATTGGTCACGCAGTCGGTCACGATGACCATGCTGGTGACGCGGTCGTCGTCCAGTTTGGACAGGGCGGTTTTCAGGCCGTCGTAGAGGTTGGTGCCGCCGTTGGCGGTGACCTTGCCGAGCATATCGACGGCTTTTTTGATGTTTTCAGGCGTGGCGGGGAGGTAGCCGCGGGTGATGTCTTCGGCTCGGCTGTTGAACATGACGATGCGGAAGCGGTCGTTGGGGTTCATCTTCTGGATGGTCTGGGCGACGCCTTTTGCGAGCGTCTGGATCTTGCCGCCGCACATGCTGCCGGAGTTGTCGAGAACAAAAACGTAGTCGGAACCATTGACGATGGGCTTGAGGTCGATGCCAGGTGTCAGAACCATCATGAACGTTCCGTCTTCGCCGTTGCGTTTGAATGGGACGACTTCGAGGCGGCCGGGCAGGTTGTCGGCCAGGCTGTAGTAGAAGACGAAATCCTTTGCAAGGCCTTCGGGAAGTTCGTAAGTGATGTCAGCCGTGCCGTTGTCGAGATCTGCCTGTTCGGAGGCGACGCTGCCTTGCGGGGCGCGGTAGGCGGTCACGGGCCAGGCGGAACGGAGGATGACGCGGACGGTTGTCTTGCCCGTGGGCTTGTCATTGCGTTCCCAGAAGCTCAAGGCTCCGACGTCGTCGGTGTTGCCTTCCTCCAGCGGATATTGGTAGCGGCAGACGCCTGTATCGACTGGCAGCGGCTGGTAGTAGGTGAAGGTGATGCGGGCGGTGTCCTGCGGGGCCAGGTTGGCGATTTTGAACGAGAAATCCTGATAGCCGTTCTTGTCCGCGACGGCGGCATTGCGGCCTGCGTTCTTCTCCTCTTCATAAACTTGCTTCGCCTTGTCCTTCGCGACGACTTCGCCGTTCATGGTCTGCTCGCCGATCTGGACCTGGCAGTCGGCCAACGATGCGGACTGCGGGACGGGGAAGGAATAGATGGCCTCCATGACCGTGTCGTTGATGTTCTTGAACTGCTGGTTGACTTCTGTCTGCGCGTAGCCGTTGTTAATGGTGACGATGACATCGTGGCTGACGATTTCCGCTGGTTTCAATCCAGAATTGACGGGGGAAAGCGTGCCGGCTGCTTGGACGATGGCCGTGGTGATGACGGTGAACATGGTGATGATGGTTCGCTTGATGTTCATGGTGAAACTCCTTTTTATACTTGCTTCAAAAGATTCTTTTTTCTGTTTTCGCTTGTCGTTGGCGCCGACAAAAGCTTTTAGCAATCACTGTGCCAACTTTGAAAAAAGGCCAAATCCAGGCTGAATCCATGAAAAATTGCAACTTTCAATGACATTTTTTGCTAAGCAGATTGGCATTTTTTGTATAGTTGATTATTTTTTCAAAAAGTCATGCCACTTTATTAGGAAAGCAGCCATGTTGTTCACGAAAGAGGAAAAGCGTCTAGCGGAAGCCATTGGAAGCCTGAATTACACGAACCCCTTCACGCCCAAGCGGTTGGAGCAGGAGCACGCGATTTTGGGGCGCGACGCCTCAAGCAATTATGCCGTCTGGCACAACCAAGGCGGCAAACGTCTGGTAAACCGCAACATAAGCCCGATATACGAAGTCTGCAACGAGTTGGTCAACCGCCTGATGTCGCGGATGCCGACGTTGAAGCAGTTGCCAACTGTCGATGAGATGCGCATTTACGATGAAATGGTACTCTACTGGCTGTTTGAGAAGCATCGCGTGTCTGTCTGCGAACTCATGCACCAGGAGCCGCATGAAACGCATTATGAATGCTACCAGGCTTTTCTGGAGGATTTCGACGCTGCGATACGCAAACCGCCCCGCCGCCAGCCCAGTGAGTTTACGCCAGAGAAAGTGTTTGCAGTGATTTTCCAAATCCATCGTGCGTTCTACCATATTTTCGAGTTCATCGCAGGCGGTTCGCTGGAGGCGGCGCAAATGCGTGCGGACATCTGGCAGTCGATTTTCACCTACGACATCTATCGCTACAATCGCCTGTTGTTCGACAGGATGAACAATGTAACTACTTTGATCACAGGTGAAAGCGGCACGGGAAAGGAGCTGGTCGCCCGCGCCATTGCGTTCTCGCAGTACATCCCGTTCGACGGGAAGACCTGCCGTTTCGCGGAGCCTTACGCGGATGCCTTCCGCGCCGTCCAGCTCTCGGCGATGCCGCAGAACATGATCGAATCGGAGCTGTTCGGCCATATCAAAGGCTCCTATACAGGTGCGATTGCGGACCACCAAGGCTATCTGGAAATCTGTTCGCCGCATGATTCGATTTTTCTGGATGAAATCGGCGAGATTTCCGTGGAAGTGCAGATCAAGCTGCTACGCGTACTGCAAAACCGCACGTTCCAACGGATTGGAGACGTTCATCCGCTAACGTTCAAAGGGAAGATCATCGCGGCGACAAACCAAGATTTGCATCAGGCTGTGCAGAACGGCGCATTCCGCTCCGATTTGTTCTACCGACTGTGTTCGGATAGTGTTTCGACTGTGCCGTTGCGCCGCCTTGTCAACGGCAGCGAGTCGGAACTGCGTCAGTTCGTGACGATTCTAGCGTTGCGGATTCTGGGTGCGGAACAGGAGGCTGAGCAGTTCGCTGACGAATCCTGTGCATGGATTGTGAAGAATCTTGGCCTCGACTATCCGTGGCCGGGCAATGTGCGAGAGCTGGAGCAATGTATGCGAAATCTATTGATACGAGGTACTTACAGGCCGTCATGGAAGACAGAGGGATGCCATTCGCGTTTGGCGGAGCAGTTGCGGGACTGCCATCTCACAGCCGACCAGTTGCTCGCGGAATACATGAAGGCGGTCTTCGAACGGGAGGGCGGCAATCTGGCCAAGACGGCGGCGGCGGCGGGCGTTGACAGGCGGACGGTCAGAAAATATCTGGGGGACGAATAATGGTGGTTAAGTGAAATCGTGAAAGTGGATTATATTAGGTAAAAAGGATGTGGCGCGCGCGTCCCGCCTGCGCCGGGGGATGTGGCGCGCGCGTTCCGCCTGCGCTTTAATAAAATCAAAACAAACATATCATGGAAATATTACGGACAACAGGCATAGAAAAGCAGTTCCGCGGCGTGAAGGCGCTGAAAGGCGTTGATTTCTCCGTCGAGACGGGGGAAATCCACGCCTTGATGGGAGAGAACGGCGCGGGCAAAAGCACGCTGATTAAAATCATCACGGGCGTGTATGAACCGACTGCGGGAAAGGTCATGCTGAATGGACATGAATGCCGTTTCCGTTCGCCGCTGGATGCGGAACGGGCAGGCGTAAGTACCGTCTATCAAGAGGTTAACCTGTTGCCTGATTTGTCCGTCGCGGAAAACATCTGCATTGGCCGCGAACCGCGCAACCGCCTGGGCTTCATCGACGGCAAGGCGATGCGCGAACGTGCGCGGAAAGCGTTGGCACGGCTGGACATCGACATTGACGTGTCGGAAAGTCTGGCTTCTTATTCCATTGCCATCCAGCAGCTTGTCGCAATCGCCCGTGCGTTGGACATTGATTGCAAATTATTGATTTTGGACGAACCGACTTCCAGTCTTGATGAGAACGAAGTGAACGAGCTGTTCGCTGTCATGCGCAAGTTGCGGGACGAAGGGATGGCCATCATTTTCATCACGCATTTTCTAGATCAGGTGTATGCCGTCAGCGACCGCATTACGATACTGCGGGACGGTCAGAAAGTCGGCACGTATCGAGCTTCGGAACTGACTCGCGTGGAGATGGTTGCGAAGATGCTTGGCAAGAGCCTCACGGAAAATGCGCAGCAGAAGAACGTGAAGCGTGAAATGGCGGCTGGTGGCGAACTTATCTTGGATGTGACGGAATTGGGACGGCGGGGCATGGTGCATCCTGTGTCGTTCCAAGTGCATAAGGGGGAACAAGTTGGATTTGCTGGACTGTTGGGCGCGGGCCGTTCGGAAGTGGCGCAGTTGCTGTTCGGAGTCGAATCGCGCGATTCAGGCCAGATGAAGATGCACGAGAAGCCGTTGCCGTCACTGTTTTGGTCGCCGCGAAAGGCCGTGAAGGTGAAAATCGCGCTGATTGCGGAGGACCGCAAGGTGACGGGAATCATTCCGGATTTGACGGTCCGGGAGAACATCATGCTGGCTCTCCAGGCCTCAAAAGGAATCTGGAAGACGTTGTCCCCCAAGGAACAACAGGATTTGACGGATAAATATATCAACCTGCTCGGCATCAAGACGCCCGACAGTGAACAGCAGGTCAAAAACCTCAGCGGCGGCAACCAGAAGAAAGTGCTCATCGCACGGTGGCTGGCGACACAGCCCGATTTGATGATTCTCGACGAACCGACGCGCGGAATCGATGTCGGCGCCAAGGCCGAAATCGAAGCGCTGACGAAAGAGCTGTGCGAGAAGGGCATGGCCGTGATTTTCATCAGTTCCGAGCTGGAGGAAGTCGTGCGGGACTGCGACCGTGTCGTCGTGCTGCGGGACCGCAGGAAGATAGGCGAACTTTCGGGCGAAAACGTTTCGTTGCCGAACATCATGAAAATGATAGCGGAGTGACTGACATGGGACGATTCCACCATCTGAAATGGCCGCTGGCGGCCCTCGGGCTGCTGCTGCTTTACAATCTCATCTTCAAACCGTCGTTCTTTGTAATTGAAATGACGGCGGATGGATATCTGTACGGAAGCCTCATCGACATTTTGAACCACAGCAGCAAGATCGTCATTCTGGCCACAGGCATGACGCTCGTCATTGCGACGGGCGGCGTCGATATCTCCGTGGGCTCCGTGATGGCGATCGCGGGCGCGGCGGCGGCTTCGGTCATCGTCATGTCACGTGAGGTTTTCATGTTTGCGGGCGACGGCGCGGACGTGACGGCGTTCATGCTTGCGCTTCTGCTGGCGCTCGCAGTGGCCACGCTATGCGGCATTTGGAACGGATTTTTGACGGCGGGCTGCGGCATCCAGCCGATGGTCGCCACGCTCGTGCTCATGGTCGCAGGCCGTGGCATCGCGCAGCTGATCACCGACGGCACGATCATCACGTTCGACGACCCGTATCTGAATTTCATCGGCAACGGCCATTTCCTGACGCTGCCGTTCACGACGTGGATCGCCGCGACACTGTTCACCGCCGTCGTGCTGCTGACGCGGAAGACGGCGTTGGGGCTGTTTGTGGAATCTGTTGGAAACAACGAAAAGGCAAGCCGTTATGCTGGAATTGAAGCACGTGGCATCAAATGGCTGGTATATATCATCAGCGGATTCTGCGCGGGCGTCGCGGGGCTGATGGTCTCTTCCAACATAAAATGCGCGGATGCGAACCACGCGGGGCTTTATCTGGAACTGGATGCGATTCTGGCGACGGTCATCGGCGGCACGAGCATGGCGGGCGGGCGGTTCTACCTGTCCGGCTCGCTTGTGGGAGCTGTTCTTATCCAGACAGTTGCGACAATGATGTATGCGAACGACGTCAATCCCGCCGTCGTGGCGGTTCCAAAGGCGGTTGTCGTCATCGTCGTCTGCCTGCTTCAGTCCGAGACGTTCCGTGCGAAATTGATGTCGTCGTTCGGCCGCAAGGCGGCGGGAGGCGCGGCATGAAAAAACTAAAATTTCCAGTCCGATATGTGCCGATTACGGCGACGATTCTCGTGTTTCTGCTGGCATACGCCATTGGCGTCATCTGTTTTCACAACCGCAATTTCTTCTCACTGCGGGTTTTCATCAACCTGCTGCATGACAACGCGTATCTGGGCGTCGCGGCAATCGGGGCGATGGTCGTGATTCTGTCAGGCGGGATCGACCTGTCGGTCGGCTCGGTCATCGCCTTCACGGGGATGCTGATAGCGAAAATGATCGCCTGCGATGTGAACGCGTGTTGGGCAATTCTTCTGGCGATTGTCATCGGAACGCTGTTCGGTGTGACGCAAGGCGTTCTGATATCGACATTTGAGTTGCCTCCGTTTCTGGTGACGCTCGGCGGCATGTTTTTCGCGCGCGGATGCAGCTATGTCGTCAATGAACAGGCGATGGGCATCTCGAACAATCCTGTGTTCAATTTCATTGAAAATAAGCTGGAGATTCCGATCGGGAGCCGCGGGTTGACGTTGGAATTCATTGATATGCTGTATCTTGTGATGTTGATTATCGCAATTGTCTTCACGCAGAAGACGCATTCGGGGCGCTGCATCTACGCTGTCGGCGAGAACGAACAGTCCGCGACGCTGATGGGCATTCCCGTCCGCCGCACGAAAATCATGGTCTATGCGATCGCGGGCTTCTGCTCGGCGGTGGCGGGCATTGTCTTCACAATCTATACGAAATCCGGCAATCCGCTGAACTGCGTGGGGCTGGAGATGGACGCGATTGCGGCGACGGTCATCGGCGGCACATTGCTGACGGGCGGCGTCGGCTATATGGTCGGATCGTTCTTCGGCGTGCTGGTTCTTGGTCTAATTCAAGTGCTTATCATGTTCCAGGGGCACATCAACTCATGGTGGACGCGCATCATCGTGGGCGCCCTGGTGCTGGTCTTCATCTTCATGCAGAATCTCATTACGAAGATATCCAAGAAGAGCAAGGGATGAAATGACGGAATACAAAGAATTAACAATCGGAAAATAATTCCCTTTTAGCATCGGTAAGTTATTATGAATGAAGAGTCTAAAAAAGAACAACCTGCAAAGCAAGAACGTCTGATGTCGCTGGACGCCCTGCGCGGTGCCGACATGCTTTTCATCATGGGCTTCGCCTCATGGGTCGCTGTCGCCTGCGCCCTGTTGCCCAAATGCGGCCTAACCGAATGGATTTCCGCGCAGATGGGCCATGTGGGCTGGCATGGCCTTCGCCATCATGACACCATTTTTCCGCTCTTCCTTTTTATTGCAGGCATTTCCTTCCCGTTCTCGCTGGCAAAGCAACAGGAGCAGGGCAGGGCGCCATGGCGAATTTACCTGAAGATTGTCATCCGCGGCTTCCTGCTGGTGCTGTTGGGATTGGTTTATAATGGTCTCCTTCAGTTTGATTTTGCCAACTTGCGCTACGCCAGTGTGTTGGCCCGCATCGGTCTGGCCTGGATGTTCGCCGCGCTGCTTTTCACTAGCATCCGAAAGACCTCCATATTGGCCTCTATCGCCGCTGTCATTCTCATCGGCTACTGGCTGGCTATGTGGCTCATACCGGGCGGAGAAGACCCTTTCTCCTTTGAAAACAATCTGGTCGGCGTCATCGATCGTTTTTTCATTTCATCCAGCCATCTCTACAACAAGACCTTTGATCCGGAAGGCTTGTTCAGCACTATTCCGGCCATTGTCACCGCCATGCTGGGCATGTTTGCGGGACAATGGGTCCGCTGCACGAAATTTTCCGGCAACAAAAAAGCCCTCTATCTTCTTCTGGCCGGCGTGGCGTTTGCATTGGTCGGCTGGCTGTGGGGCTTTGCCTTCCCCATCAACAAAAAGCTCTGGAGCAGCTCCTTTGTCTGCGCCGTGGGCGGCTACTCCCTTATCTGCTTCTCCATCTTCTATTACATCATCGACGTAAGAGGCTGGCGCCGTTGGTCTTTCTTCTTCCGAGTCATCGGCATGAATTCCATTACCATCTACATGATGCAGCGGATTGTTGACTGCTCCAGAATCAATCGATTCTTTTTCGGCGGCATCATCAAATGGTTTGAGGGCGATTGGAACAAGCTGGCCTGGCATACGTTCTACATTCTCACCTGCTGGCTGATACTCCTCTTCTTCTACAGGAAGAAAATCTTCCTGAAGATCTGAACAAATCATCAGCAGGGCATCTCCGATTTTGAAAGACTGGCAGATTAACCGATGGATGAACTTTCAAGCCCTCCTTCTTTGAACTTTTCGCTTTAGGCTTTATTTTGTATATTTACGTTTTTCCATCCCATAACATCCCTAAAAAAACACGGAAACAAACATGAAAACCTATTGCATTGTCGGAACAGGCGGCCGCTCGTGGATGTACACAAATGCCCTCATGGGCGATTTCAAGGAATACGGGCAGCTGCTCGCGTTCTGTGACCTCAATCAGGCCCGCATGGACTATTACAACAAGAAAATCCATGACAAATTCGGACATGAGCCGCTTCCGACGTACCGTCACTACGATTTCGACAAGATGATTCAGGAACAGAAGCCGGACCGCGTCATCGTCACCTCCATGGACCGCACCCATCACCACTACATCTGCCGCGCCATGGAGCTCGGATGCGATGTCATCACGGAAAAGCCCATGACCATGGACGCTGAAAAGTGCCAGCAGATCATCGACACAAAGCACAGAACGGGAAAGAACCTAACCGTCTGCTTCAACTATCGTTACGCCCCGCGTAACACAAAAGTCAAGGAGCTTCTCGCGCAGGGCATTTGCGGCGAAATCATCTCCGTCCATTTTGAATGGCTGCTGGACACGTCCCACGGCGCGGACTATTTCCGCCGTTGGCACCGCGACAAACGCAATTCGGGCGGTCTGCTCGTCCACAAGTCGACGCATCATTTCGATCTCGTCAACTGGTGGATCAACTCCTCCCCCGAAACCGTCTTCGCCATGGGCGACCTTCGCTTCTATGGTCGTGAAAACGCTGAAAAGCGCGGCGTGAAAGAATTTTACAACCGCGTGCGCGGATCGGAAATCGCCAAGAAAGACCCCTTTGCGCTGAAAGTCGATGAAAGCAATCCAAATTCCGAAATGATGGGACTTTACTACAATGCCGAGCATTGCGACGGCTACTACCGCGACCAGTCCGTCTTCGGCGACGGAATCTCCATCGAAGACACGATGTCCGTCATGGTTCATTATAAAAACAAAGTAAACATGACATACGCGCTCAACGCATTCATGCCATGGGAAGGCTATCGCATCGTCTTCAACGGCACGAAAGGGCGGCTGGAGTTCAATGTTGTTGAAAAAGCGTTCCTTACGAGCAGTGATGCGAAAGATCTTGTGATTCCGGGCATGCGCGAAATGGAAGACAAGAAGAATCTTATTCCCGAAATCATCTTCCAGCCAATGTGGGGCAAGCCGCAAGTCATCGAATACGATCAGGGCGACAAGTCGGGCCATGGCGGCGGCGACTCGCGCATGCTCCGCGATGTGCTTGTCGGCGTGACGGATGACCCGCTCGGCCATGCCGCCGGCTACATCGACGGCGCCAATTCCATCCTCACGGGCATAGCCGCCAACCAGTCCATCAAGACAGGCCTTCCCGTGAAGGTGAAGGATCTCGTGAATCTCTACTGAAGTGATCCTCTAGCGGCTCTAGCGGCTCTAGCGGCTCTAGCGGCTCTAGCGGCTCTAGCGGCTCTAGCGGCTCTAGCGGCTCTAGCGGCTCTAGCGGCTCTAGAAGATCTAACTAATATAATAATTATGAACAATACTTTGTAAATTATGAATTATGACCGTATTGCCAGCCAGGGCTTCCATTGTGCGGAAACCATTGCCACCGTTCTCGCCCAGACGCTTATAAGGCGGCGTCCGGCAGACCGTTCCCTCTCGTCGGCGTTCTATGAACACCATGAGTTCGGCTCCCGCGACCGCCGTCTCATTTCCGAGACGCTGTTCTCCGTCCTTCGCTGGTGGGGATGGCTTAAGCATCTTGCGCCCAAGCAGTTCCTGGAGGCCGTCAATCATCCTGCCGATCAAATCGAGCTGAGCTTCCCGCTTTCCGCCTTCTATCCGCTTTTCGCGATGTCATGGTATATGGAAGGCAAGAACGAGCTGCCCGACGGCGCCAAATGGTGGTGCGAGGAAGCGGGCATCGAACGGGAGGACATCAAATTCCTCCCGCAGGATGCCTCGCCTCTTGAACGCCGTCGTTATCTGAAGCCTTTCCTTCCGGACGAGACTCCCGCCTTGAAGCCCGAAGACCTGCTTCCTGACTGGTGCTATCGTCGCATTCGTGCTCCACGTCCCGTCGAGGAGCTGCTGGAATGGTTGCAACATCGGCCTCCTGTTTGGCTTCGGTTGAACACGCAGGATCCGGATGCCATTTATAAAGAATTAAGAGAAAATGATTTCCGTGCATCGTTCCATCGTGTCATGAAGGAGGCCGTATGTCTTGAATTCGCCGGCGGCAACCTGCGGGCATTGCAATGCTTCAAAAACGGCTCCATCGAAATTCAAGATATTGCATCCCAATGTGTCGCAATGATTTGCGATCCAAAGCCAGGCGAGCAATGGTGGGATGCCTGTGCGGGCGGCGGCGGCAAGACTCTCCATCTTGCGACCCTCATGCAGCAGAAGGGAGTCATCGTCGCCAGCGACATCCGCGCCCACAAATTGCAGGATTTGAAGCTTCGCGCACGCCGCGGGCAGTTTCCGAACATCCGCTGTAAAGAGTGGAAAGGCAAGGACTTGCCGACATACAAAAATCATTTTCATGGTGTGCTTGTCGATACGCCGTGCTCCTGTTCTGGTACATGGCGCCGAAATCCGGACGGCAGATGGACGACGTTTGATTCCGATATCGCCGAGTTCACCGCCCTCCAATCGCAGCTTCTGGAAAACGCCTCCCACGCTGTCAGACCAGGCGGAACGCTCGTCTATTCAACATGTTCCATGTTCTTTCAAGAGAATCAAGAAATCATTGACGCCTTCCTGTCAAAGCACGATGATTTCTCCCTCGTCCCATTCAAATGCCCTCTTACCAAACGCAAGACCAACGGAATCAACCAACTATGGCCATGGGACGCGGACTGCGACGCCATGTTCACCGCCAAAATGCAACGAAATCCATAAAATACACGACATTCCACTTGACCAACTCAGCACAAGGAGACTGCAATGACCGCCCTCCAAAAACGACTGGAAGAATTAGGCAAATGCTTCAATACCGAACTTAGCCTCCTGACAACTCCTTGCGCTTCACCAGGTTATCATACAAAAATTGCAGACGGCACGCCTGTTCATTCCACGCGTTTGGCTTTGGATTATGCTCTCCTTCTCCTTGAAGATGGTTCGCCCGCCAACGTCGATCGTGCCATCGCCGTCATCTCCGCCGTCTTGAAATTGCAGGATTCCGACCCTTGTTCCAAGACATTCGGCATTTGGCCATGGTATGCGGACGAACCGTTGGACAAGATGTCGCCGCCCGATTGGAACTGGGCGGATTTCTGCGGGGCGGTCATTGCGGAAATCCTTGTCACCCATGCTGATAAACTTCCAACTATCCTTGTGGCGAACATGAAGGACTCCTTGCTGGACGCCGCACTTTCCATCTTCAGGCGAAATGTCGGCCCAGACTATACAAACATCGCCATCATGGGTGCCGGTGTCTGCATTATTGCAGGACAAATCCTTCAAGACAAACTGCTTATGCGTTATGGAAAAAGACGGCTTGAGCGTTTTATCGATTATACGACGGCACAGGGCGGCTTCAATGAATACAACAGCCCCACCTACACCGTCGTCGTCATCGATGAAGCGGAACGAATCCTGCGGCTGGCGACTGATTCCGAGGCGCGAAAACTTGCCGAGACAATCTTCAACCTTGCGTGGAAAGTTGTCGCCGAGCATTTCCATCCCGCGACAGGCCAGTGGGCAGGGCCACACAGCCGTGCATACGCTGATACGCTCTCTCAGAACACCGCCGCTAAAATCGCCTGCGCGACAGGATTTTCCGTTGGTTCCATCACACCAGAAGAGGCGGAACAACTTCTTGTCGTCAAGCCGCTTCCTTGTCCGGACGACTTGAAAGAGTCATTCAATCCCCACACCCCGAAGGTGGAAACCGTCGTTCGCCGCTTCCGTCTTGGAAATACTTATGCAACATCCGTCATTGGAACAACTTGGTTTAATCACGACATCTGTCTGGGGACTGTCAACCATGACAATGCCTGGACGCAGCGGCATCCCGTCATCGCCTACTGGCCGTCTGCACAGAAAGCCGTGTCCGCCGTCCTTCGTGTCCGTTTCCTACATGACGGGCGCGATTTCGCTTCTGCCTTCTTCCGGACTGTCCAGAAGGATAATGTCGCCCTTACAGGTGTTACGTTCCTCACAAACAAAGGCGATTTCCATGACCATCTCGACCATCCGCAGGATGGATTTTTTACCGCATCCGATTTCCGTTTACGTGTCGAACTGACCGCTCCAGATGCACAGCTTATTGGAAATCAAGGCATTGATTGTGGGCTTCGTTCAGGGAGGCGATATGCCAATATTCATTGCTTGGACGGTTTCTTCAACGGTCATCCTGTCCATTGGGAGTCGGGCCAGGCAGATGGAACAGCCTACATTGACGCTATTTGCTACAAAGGTATTCCAGCCAGATTCGATTTCAATCATCTGAAGGATTCTTGGTTGTTCATCGCCATGGAGCTGCTTCATGCTGGCGAGGCTCCACTTGGACATGAACCAGATGTTCATCCAAAGGATTCGCCTACAGTCGCATGGGCCGAATGGACGCCTTACGGTCTTCAGGTTGCCGTCTCCAAGCAGGCTTGTTCCATCGGTGACGCCTTCGTCATCGGAGCCTGATTTTCAATTAACAATTAACAATTAATAATTTACAATTCACAATTTCTGTTTATAATTCAATAATTAATATGTCATATAAATATCTAAATAATAATAATATAATAATTTAATATAATAATTATGAATTATGAATTGTAAATTTTGAATTGAAAAGGAGTATTTATGTCCAATACAACACCAGCCAAGGAAATTTCCGATTTTGTAAAAAGCGCCGTCATGTATCAGCTTTTCCTCCGCCCGTTTACGCTAGAGGGGACGCTGGAGGCCGCGACGCGAATGTTGCCGCACATCGCGTCCATCGGAGTCGATATCGTCTATCTCTGCCCGCAGATGGTGGCGGATGATGACCCGCGCACGGAGTTCTGGTCGGATAGGCAGAATGCCTCCAAGATGGAAAATCCTTTTAGTCCTTATCGCATAAAGGATTATTTCCATACAGATCCTGAATACGGCACTGACGAAAATCTGAAGCGCTTCGTCGCCGTCGCCCATCGGCTTGGCATGCGCGTCATGCTTGATCTTGTTTATTACCACTGCGGGCCGACCGCCGTCTTCATCAAAGACCATCCAGATTTCGTGAAACGCAACGAAGACGGTACCGTCAAAAATGGCAGATGGCATTTCCCGGAGCTGAATTTCGACTGCCCCGAACTCCGCGAATATCTTTGGCGGAACATGGAATACTGGGTGCGCGAGTTTGATGTCGATGGCTTCCGCACGGACGTTGAACAATCTGTCCCAGAAGACTTTTGGGAGGAAGGGCGGCGGCGCATAGAAGCAATCAAGCCGGATGTCATCATGCTGGCTGAAAGCGAAAATCCGCTTGCGACCGTCAACGCATACGACATCAGCTACGGCTTCACATGGGCAGTCGCCATCCGCAACGTCTTCATCAAGAAAATGCCCGCCTCCCATCTCATCGAAAGATGGACCGCCATGCGGGACAAGATGCCGCAGGGCACGCTATTCCTGCGCAATCTTGAAAACCATGACATCTCGATGGATCTTGGCGATGGTCGCTGGAACATGGTCGGCTCCCCCGAACTCGTCAAAGCCGCCATGCTGCTCAATTTCACCATCGACGGCATCCCGTTCCTCTACAATGGAGAGGAAATCGCCGACAATAGCCACCATTCCATTTTTGCAAATCGCTATCATGGAAAGAACTACGTCATCGATTGGTCGCTCGCACTCTCGCAAGTCGGCAAAGACCGCCTGGACTTTACGAAATCGCTGACCGAACTCCGCCACAGCAACATCGCCCTCCAGCAAGGCGAAACTAAATGGCTGGAAAACGACCGCCCGGAAGCCGTCGTCTCCTTCCTGCGTGTCGCTAGCGGACAGGTTGTCTTAACTGTCGTCAACACAACGGATCAGCCGCTTTCCGCCGTCGTCAAGCTCGGCGCCAACGCCTCCTCCTTCTTCTGGCATGAACTGCTGGACGACGGTTCCGATTGGCAATTCATCCCTGAAGACGGCACGATGAAATTCGACCTCCTTCCATACGGCTACGCCGTCTTGGAAATAGAAGATTGATTCTCCCATATTGCGGTCACGCAGAAGCGTGCCCCTCCCTCCTTATTTCTTTGAATTGATGGCATTTAGGCCATAGCCACGAAGGATTTCCGCCACCGTCTCCAGATCATCGGCGGCAGGCGGTTCGACATGCGGCATTGTGTCCTCCACGCCGATCGCCGTGAATTTCGACCTCGCCATGGCGTGATACGCCAGCAGTCTCACGGCAACGATGTTTTCCAGCGGGGCGAGAAGTTCGGCGGCGGCGCGAACCGCCGCCTCGTCCATGTTGTAGCCTGGAATCAACGGCATCCGAATCTCAATCAGTTTCCCGGCGGTGGACAGCCGCCTTAAATTAGCTAAAATCAATTCGTTGCCACAACCTGTTCCATCCCTGTGCTTTGTAGAATTGGCGTGTTTCAAGTCATACAAAAACATATCCGCCACGGGCAGGATTTTTTCAAATGAAGACCATGGAACATGCCCGCAAGTATCTACGGCGCAATGGATTCCGTTATTCTTGAGCAGATTGAACAGTTCGCGGCAGAAATCCACTTGGAGCAGCGGTTCACCGCCGGAGACCGTCGCACCGCCGTTGGAATGGTCGTAGAACGCCTTGTCCTCCAGAATTTCCGTCGCCACATCCGCCGCCTCTTTTTCCGCTCCGTAGAAAACCAGGGCGTCATGGAGGCATTCCTCCACGCAGCGTCCACAGGCGACACAGCGGCTTCTGTCAATTGCATGTCCATTATTGTCAAATACATGGGCATTATGTGAACAGACCGCCGCGCAATCGCCGCACTGCACGCACTTGTGGGAAAGGAACGCCAGTTCCGCTTTCGTCGAACGGCTTTCCGGATTGTGGCACCACTTACAGCGGAGGGGGCATCCCTTCAGAAAAACCGTCGTCCGGATGCCAGGTCCGTCATGGACCGCAAACCTCTTGACATCGACCAAACTGCCTTTCATTTGACTCCTTTTATGGCCTGTCCTGCATTTTCTCAACGATAATTGAACAAATATAATGCTTTTTTATGTTTTATTCTTTTGACAGATGGGAATTAAGAGGTATTTTTTCACATAATGCTAAAATCGAATAATTGTATCCACCCCAAAACAGAGTGACTGCCGTGTTAGACATTGACGATTTCATTGTTGATCTGCTCGTCCAGCAGGGTCTTGTAGATGACGAACAGATGAAGGAGGCAAAGGAGCGTGCCGCCAGCGAAGAAGGCTCTACGGTGCTGGACGCCCTCTACAGCCTGAAATTCATCTCCGAACAGGATGTCATGCAGCTCCTTGGAGCTGAATATGGCATGGACACGTATGACTTCGACCATGCCTCCGCCAGGGTTCCCGCCGAAGTCATCACCCTCGTGCCGCGAGAGGTCGCATTCCGTTATAAAGTCGTCCCTATCTCCTTCGCAAACGGCATCTTGCGGGTTGCCATCTCGGATCCGACGGACATCGAAACCATTGACTCCATCCGCTACCTCCTCAAGATGGAGGTCGAGCCGGTCGTTTCCACCAAGCGGCAGATTGAACAGGCCCTCGGCAGCTACTACGGTAGCATGGAAGGCGATGCCAGCACCATCTTGGAAGATATGACCGAAGCCACCACGGACTTGACCGTCGGCGCCACGCAGGATGTCACCATGGACGCCAAGGACAAGGAGAACGGTGAAGATGCGGCCCCAATCATCCGCTTCGTCTCCCTCCTCATCCTGGAAGCTTTCCGTACGCGTGCTTCCGATATCCATCTGGAACCGCTCGAAAAGCGCTTCCGCCTCCGCTACCGCATCGACGGCGTTCTCAACCAGCAGAAAGACCCGCCGAAATACCTTCAGAATCAAATCCTCTCCCGTCTTAAACTGATGGCCGGCATGGACTTGTCAGAACACCGAATCCCGCAGGACGGACGTATCCGAATCACCGCCCTCGGTCGTGACCTGGACTTGCGTGTCTCGGACATTCCCGCCAATTTCGGCGAATCCATCGTCATGCGTATTCTTGATAAGTCCGGTGTTATGTTGGGCATCTCTGAACTCGGTTTCTTCGAAGACGACCAGCAGACCATCGAACGAATCATCAATTTCCCGGACGGCATCTTCCTCGTCACGGGACCTACCGGTTCGGGCAAGACCACGTCGCTTTATTCCTTCCTGCACGCCCTCAACCAGCCGACGCGCAAGATCATCACCGCCGAAGACCCTGTCGAGTACGAACTTTCCGGTATCAACCAAGTCCAGATCAACACAGACGTCAATCTGACATTCGCCGCGGCTCTACGTTCCATGCTTCGTCAGGCCCCCAACGTCATCATGGTCGGTGAAATCCGTGACTCGGAGACAGGCGAAATCGCCATCAACGCCGCACTTACGGGACACTTGGTGTTCTCGACGCTGCACACCAACGACGCGCCGTCCGCCATCCCGCGACTCATCGATATGGGCATCAAGCCCTTCCTTGTCGCTTCCTCCGTCCGTGCCATCATGGCTCAGCGACTTCTTCGCAGAGCGTGCAAGTTCTGTTCTCAAAAGCACATACCGACGGAGCTCGAAGCGGACAAGCTCGGCCTCTCGAAGGAAGCCATCGAAAACAGTACGTTCGTGCAGGGTACGGGCTGCTCCGAATGCAACAAAGGATACAAAGGCCGTCTCGGCATCTATGAAATCTTCATTCTGGACAGCTCCATCGAAGGTCTCATCTACGAGATGGCGGACGCATCCGTCATCCGCCGCCGCGCCATGGAAATCGGAATGCGCACGCTACGTCAGGACGGCATGAGAAAGGCCGCCGCAGGACTTTCCACGCTTTCCGAAGTCATCCGCATCACCGTCAACGACGAGGCATAAGCGCCGCCCGTTCAAACAGTCTTAATACTACAAATAATATAGGGATTCATATCATGCCGAACATGGACATAGACGCCGACGCAAGTGTGATTTGGCACCTTTTACTGGATGCGAAAATCGCCACCGAAGACCAGCTTGAAGAAGCCTACGAGGAAAGTGCGCAATACAACCAGCCTTTCGTCAACATCCTCTACAACTTCGATATCATCACGGAAGAACAGCTCCTCCAGCTCATCGCCGAAAACCTTGGCACGGAGGTCTATTCCTTCCACAAGCATGAAATCAATGAAGAGGTCATGAAGGAGATCACTGCGGATATCGCGCGCTTCTACGGCGTCATCCCAATCGCCGTGGAAGATGACAACGCACTCGTCGTCGCAGCACGCGAACCATTGAACCACAAGCTCATCGATGAACTGCCTTTCGCACTCGATCGCGAATGCAGAGTCTATGTCGGCATACCTGCTGAAATCGATGAAATGCTTGATATCTACTATCCTGAATCCAACAACTCCATTGAAATCATCTTGGACGAATTGAAGCAGATCCATGATGCGGCAGGTGTGGACCTCAATGATGCGGATGCCCTCGAAAAAGCCGCAAATGACGCGCCTATCGTCCGTTTCGTCAACCTTGTCCTCCAGCAGGCCATCCGAGACAAAGCGTCCGACATCCATTTCGAACCGTTCTCCGATGAATTCCGTATCCGCTACCGTTTGGATGGTGCTCTGATCGAAATCGCGCCTCCGCCGAAACATCTTGCCATTCCTGTCATCTCCCGTATCAAGGTTATGGCCAACCTGAACATCGCCGAACGCCGAATCCCGCAGGACGGTCGTATCGAGCTGCGCATCAACAAGCGGCCTATCGATATCCGTGTATCATCGCTTCCTACCCGCTATGGTGAATCCGTCGTTCTCCGTATTCTTGACCGCTCCGTCGTCAACTTGGATTTGGACGCCCTCGGAATGACGCCGCAGACCGTCAAAGACATCCGCGCCATCATTTCCCGCCCGAACGGAATCTTCGTCGTCACAGGACCTACCGGTTCAGGCAAGACGACGACCCTCTATTCAGGCCTGAAGGAAATCAACACCATCGAAGACAAGCTGTTGACGGCCGAAGATCCTATCGAGTACGATATCGACGGCATCATGCAGGTGCAGATTCGCGAAAACGTCGGCATGACGTTCGCATCCGCCCTCCGCGCCTTCTTGCGACAGGACCCCGACCGAATCATGGTTGGTGAGATTCGTGATACGGAAACCGCCGGCATGGCCGTCCAGGCTTCCCTGACGGGACACTTGGTCCTCTCCACCCTCCACACCAACGACTCCGCCGGCGCCGTCACGCGACTCATTGATATGGGCATCGAGCCCTTCTTGATCGCCTCCACCATGATCGGTGTTCTCGCCCAACGACTCATCCGCCGTGTCTGCCGCAACTGCAAGGAAGCGTATGATCCTGATGACACCGAACTTAAACTCCTCGGCATCACTCGCGAAGAACTGGCGGGGCGCAAGTTCTACCATGGTCGCGGCTGCGATGTGTGCAACAACACAGGCTACAAGGGACGTGTCGGCATCTTCGAACTGCTGCACATCACGCCTGAAATCCAAATGCTTATCAACCAACGTAAACCGACACAGTACATTAAGGATTGCGCCGTCAAGCAGGGCATGATCACCATGCGTAAGGACGGCATCAACCAAGTTCTCCAAGGCATCACGACCGCCTCGGAAGTCATCACCTATACCATTGCATAATATATAAAGGGCCGCCGTGAGGCCGCTCCGTAGAGTTTATTTAGGTAAATCATTATGGCACATTACGAAATGGCAGATTTGCTGGACCTCGTCCTCGAAGAGGGCGCCAGCGACCTTCACATCCACACCTTGGCACCGCCTGTCCTCCGTATCCACGGCGAAATGACACAGTTGGACGGCCCCGTCCTCACGCCTGAAGACACTGAATATCTCATGAAGGCCATCACTTCAGAGGTTAATCAGCAAAAACTCCAGCAGGACGGTACAGCCGACTTTGGTTTCGCCTTCGGCGACCGTTGCCGTTTCCGTGTCTCCGTCTTCAAGGCCAGAGGCGATATCGGAATGGTTCTCCGTACCATCCCGAATGAACTGCTCACCATGGCACAGATCGGTCTGCCCAACTCCGTCAAAGACGTTCTTTTCAGGCCACGTGGCCTCGTCCTTATCACGGGACCTACCGGTTCCGGCAAATCGACGACGCTCGCATCCATGATCGATGTCATCAACGTCGAGAAGAAAGACCACATCATCACCATCGAAGACCCTATCGAGTTCTACCACAACCACAAGAACTCCATCGTCACCCAGCGTGAAGTCCACAACGACGTTCCGACGTTTGCAGACGCCATCCGACGCGCCTTGCGACAGGATCCTGATACGATTCTCGTCGGTGAAATGCGTGACTTGGAGACCATCGGCGCCGCCATCACGGCCGCTGAAACTGGTCACTTGGTCTTCGGAACATTGCACACCACAGGTGCCGCCGAAACCATCGACCGTATCGTGGACTCCTTCCCGACCACCCAGCAGGCGCAGGTCCGTACGCAGTTGGCTTCTACGCTCATCTGCGTCATTTCGCAGGTTCTGTTGAAGCGAATCGACAAGAAAGGCCGTGTCGCCGCCTTCGAAATCATGATCAACACGCCGTCCATCTCCGCTCTGATTCGTGACGGCAAGACATTCCGTATCACATCCGACATCCAGACAGGTGCGAAATTCGGCATGAACACGCTGGATGCGCACCTTCTCCAGCTTTACACCGAAGGCAAAATCTCATACGGCGATCTGGTCACCAAGTCGAAAGACCCCGAAGGCCTCATCCACCGAATGCAGCAGGAGGCCCTCGAAAGGAAGAAATAACGATTATTATTTGCTTTTATTTAAAAATCAAATAGTTATACATATAAATAGACGTGCAATCTAAGGAGCAACTATGGCGAAATTCCAATATGTGGCCATGGATACCGGCGGTAAGGAGAAAAAAGGTATCATTGAGGCCGAAACCGAACAAGATGCCGTGAATGCGCTGAAACAGCAGCAGCTGTTTCCGACTTCCATCATCGCCGCCAAGACGACCAATCCAGGCCAGTCCTCCGCAAAAGGCGGAAAGGGCATGGGCTTTGGTGCGCCCAAAATCCCCCGCAAGGAACTGACGACCATGACTCGACAGCTCGCCACGCTGCTCGAAGCTGGTCTGCCGCTCGTCCGCGCCATGCGTACGCTGCAACGTCAGGCAAAAGGCAGCTCGCCGCAGCTTTACAGAGTTTTGGGCGACCTCGCCGACCAAGTGGAAGGCGGTGCGACCTTCTCTGAAGCTCTCGCAGGCCATCCGAAATCATTCAACAAACTCTACGTTTCCATGGTCCGCGCAGGTGAGGCTTCGGGTGCCATGGAAGTCGTTCTGGTCCGACTCTCCGAATTCATGGAAAAGGCCGCCCGAATCGAAGGTAAGGTTAAATCGGCCATGGTTTATCCTATATCGGTTCTTGTCATTGCAGGTGGTATCACCGCAGGTTTGATGATTTTCATCGTCCCGAAATTCCAGAAGATGTTCGAGGAAATGCTTCCTGGCGAATCCATGCCGTTCATGACGGAAGTCGTCATGAAGACATCCGATTTCATGGCGAAGAAAGCCCACATCGCCTTGATTGGCCTTATCGCCTTCATCATTGCCTTCAAACTCGCCCTCAAAACAAAAATTGGTTCGACCATATTCGACTTGGCTTGTCTTAAGTTGCCCCCCTTCAACACATTGATTGTCCGAAACGTGTCCGCGCGATTCTGTCGAACGCTTGGTACGCTGATGGCTTCCGGTGTTGCCGTCTTGCAGGCGTTGCAGATTGTGAAAGACACGTCCGGCAATGAAATCGTCGCCAAAGCCATCCAGGACGTCCATGACGCCGTTAAGGAAGGTGAAGGCATGACCAAGCCGCTCGAAAAGTCCGGCGTCTTTCCGCTGATGCTTTGCTCCATGGTTGAAGTCGGTGAGGAAACCGGTGCTCTGCCTGACATGTTGAACCGAGTCGCGGGCGTCTATGAGGAAGAAGTTGACCGTGCCGTCGAAGGCTTGACCTCCCTGATTGAGCCGTTGATGATCTGCTTCCTGGCTGTCATCGTCGGTGGCATCGTCATCGCTCTGTTCGCACCGCTGGTCAAGATGATCGATAAGCTTGGTGGTTGATTTCGCCATCGACGGCAAACCGCGCAAAACAGGCTCATTTTCAGCGAAAAGCATCTTTTTTCGGCATAATGGTTTGTTTTGCGTGGAATGTGCGTTATATTAATAATGTTTACAACAAGTCGGGGCGTGGCTCAGTCTGGCTAGAGCGCTGCGTTCGGGACGCAGAGGCCGGAGGTTCAAATCCTCTCGCCCCGACCAATTTTTTTAAAATTCCCATGGAATCTGTTTCCATGGGAGTTTTTTTTTTTGTCGATTCCTATAGTTTCATTCCAGCAGGAAATCGATTAAATTCCGATGAACGATGCCGTTGTGGCTGAAATTCGCAAGATCCAGAGAAAGTACGGTTTTCGGGTAGTTGTCGCTGATGGCTTCCAATGGTGCGAATTCCCGTTGGCGCGTCTCTTCAGTTGGCATGAGATAGGAAACTTGAATGTAGAGGATATCGCTTTTTCTTTGTGCAACGAAATCGATTTCCTTGTTGTCCATGAGTCCGACCGATAGCTTCCATCCCCTGCGTAGCAGTTCCACGGCGACAATATTTTCCAATATCTGGTCAATGGCCAGACCATTGCCACCGATAATCGCCTCCCTGAAACCATGGTCGGCAACATAGATTTTCTCCATGGTTGAAAAAAATTCCTTTCCTACGAGATTATAACGCTTAAGAGGAAGCGAAATACAGGCTTCAGCACTGTATTTTAAAAAGTTATATATGGTTTCAAGTGATATGCTCCGCTTTTGGCTTTTCATGTATTTGATAATTGACTTTGCTGAAAACAAGTGCCCCGTTTCAGAGAGCAGAAACATGATAAAACGTTCCAGAAGATCAATTTCACGAATCTTATGCCGTTGGGATATGTCCTTGAGCATGACAGAATTAAAGACATCTTGCAGATAGATGCGCACAGCCTCGCCTGTAATGCCAGTCTCATAAATGAATGGCATTCCACCAAGGGAGACATATTCCATGAAGCTGTCCTGTAAGGTCGAGTTGCGTTGCAAAAGCAATTGATGGATCTCCTTGAAAGAAAAGGGAAATACTTGTATTTCGATGTAACGTCCTCCAAGATAAGTGGATAACTCTGATGACAGCAATTTGGCATTGGATCCCGTCAAATAAATGTCAACATCAAAATCAATGGTCAGTGTATTGATGAGTTTCTCCCAGCCATCCAATTCCTGAATTTCGTCAAACAACAGGTAGAACTTGCCGGAAAGGGCTTGGCTTTGCTGCTTAATGAATTCGTAGGTTTTCTCTACTGATTGATTGAACTCCATCTTTTTGGATTCAAAATTGACTTCAATGATGTTTTGACTGAGAATTCCACGCTTTTCCAGCAGAAATTTTTTAAACATGGACAGAATGGTTGATTTGCCGCAACGACGTATGCCCGTAAAAACCTTGATGACATTCATATCAATGAATGGCAAAATCTTGTTCATATAATCTGGACGTTCAATCATAGACATATCCTATATGGCTGAAAATGGAATATCACGGAATTATATTGTCATGAATATAATTTCGATATGGTGAAATTCAACCCTATATTTTTAAATTTATTTCGGTATAGTGAAATAAATTTTACTTGTGGAATCATCGCAATCATATAAACGGTCGCTCTGGAGAGCGCCCCTTCCACGCGATTGTGGTGACATTCATCGCCGCAATTCAGACATATTTCCCTATGCTTGCGCATTGCGCTTAACGCGGACAAAGGGGCGCACTCCTGTGCGACCACCATGCCAAAGACGCGGCATTCGAAGCTTTGTGATCTACAGAAAATTAGGACCTTCTGTTATTCACACTAAAGCACACGGTAGAACGCTCCGCATGGGGCGTCTCTTTTCGTGCTTTAGTGTAGGTCGTCCTATGTCTTGTGTGAACTCCATTGGAAGCCACTTCTATCTTTGAGCATTTATGTAATTTCAAGCAAAATTGCTGGATTTTAAATTTGCCCTGCATTTCTTGCGAGGAGATTACATACGTCCAAAGTTCTGGCTTTCTGGAGTATTAGCGATGCCGCCGACACCACACCTATTGATTTTATGTTCCTGTCACTTCGCGCTTTCCAGTTGCGGCGGTGATAGTGATGGGCAGGATGGTGTTGCGGCTTATCGTTGTCGCGGAATTGACGGTTACATGGAGATAGTTGTCTGACCAGCCAGCCAGTGGATTTTCGTCTTCAATCAAGACATCCAATGTCTTTCCAACTTGCGATTTTGCAAAGTTTTCAGCCTTTTCAACGGCCAAGGCAAGAAGCTCCTTGGAACGTTCTTCCGCAATGTGCTTCGACGGACGGCCAGGCATGCTCGCCGCCGGCGTGCCAGGCCGCGGCGAATAGGTGAAGATGTGAAGAAGTCCGAAGGGAAGTCGTGACAAAAATGCTTTGCAGGCCGCAAACGTTTCATCGGTCTCGCCTGGAAAGCCGACGATGACATCCGTTCCCAGACACAGCCCTGGAACCTTTTCGGCCGCAAGCATGGCGATGCGTTCGAAATCGGCGGTGCTGTAGTGACGTCCCATCTGCTGGAGGAGGGAATCCTCTCCGTATTGGACGGGAAGATGGAGGAAACGGCAAAGCCGCGGATTGCGCGACATGACATCGATGACCTGTCCGACGACAGGACCAGGCTCGGCAGAACCAATGCGTATGCGGAAGCCGTCGCCGAGGGCGAGAATCCGTTCAATGACATCGGCGAGATTGCAGCCGCTGTTTTGATAAGTCGTGATATTTACGCCAGTTAAGACGATTTCACGATGGCCTCGACGGATGAGTTCGGTGGCCTCACGCAAAAGGTCTTCTAGATTTCTCGAACGGGCGGGACCACGTGTGTGCGGGACGATGCAATATGTGCAGAAGAAATTGCAACCATCTTGTATTTTGAGGTTTGCGCGTGTCCGTTCATCGTAGAGGGAAACGTTGGAAAGAAGAAAATCATCGTTCGCGTCGCCGCTGGCTGCTTGAAACGGTCCGCAGTCGCACGACATCCGTTCAGCAATCAACTGGCTAAGCGGGGCGGGTTTCGGATTTGGTACGATGAGATTGACCTCAGGATATTTCTTTATATCACAAACGGTTGCTTCGCAGCCAATTAAGACGATGAAGGCATTTGGCAGACGTTTTCTGGCGGCGCGGACAGCCTGGCGTGTTTTCTGCGAAGCTACTCCCGTGACCGCACAACTGTTGATGATGGCGATGTCCGACGGTTCGCCCCATGGGATGGAGTGGTAGCCGTGGGCGGTCAAATCGCCCGCCACGGTGGCGGAATCAGCCTGGTTGAGACGGCATCCCAACGTATGGATGGAAAAGGTTGGCATTTCTGTAAGAGACGTTAGCGGAGTCGTCTATCGTAGTTGAAAAGGGTGATGGCGTTGGGAGCTTCTTGAAGATTTTCAGCGCCTGTGAGATCAATGACAAGTTGCGAAACGTGGATTTTGTTGTTGTGGATTTTTCGCCAATCGAAGGGGATGGTTGAGCGAAGGGCGGTGACGGAGCCTTCCTGCACGGGGCGTAGGGTGACTTTCCGTCCATCCGACAGCTTGTTACCGCTGCCGTAGTCTTTCGGGAGGATGGCACGTGTACGCATGAGGGCGGGATAGCTGAAAACCGTCAGGATGAGCGGCGTTTCCGCACTGGCGGAAAGGGCTTGCAACTGGTCTTGATCGATTTCGCTTGATACTGTGACCGCATGACATCCAAGATTGGCCAACGTCTTGGCTGCCAAGGCGTTGAGGATGGCCAGGCCATCACCCGCAATCATATTGGCATTCACCTCTCGCGCCAATTGCCAAGTATCCCATGAATTGATTTCAATGGGCATGACGGGAGCGACAAGCGACAGAAAGTCGCGGATGGCTGGAATGTCGTCTTCATAGATGACAGGGGGCAGGGCGACAGCGAAGATATCTTCGTAATGCTCAATCAATTGAATGGCAAGGGCTTTCACATCTGTCTTGGCGCAGACCTGCGAGTCGATGATGAGTTTGCTTGAGCCGAGGTTCTTGCGTTCCGTGAAAAAACTTTCGGATTGGGCGGTGGTGACACGCAGAAGCGTGGCATGGTCGCCAAGACAGAGTTTGTTGTCGCGGCATTTAACATGAGGGGCTTCGAGTATGGCGCGGACGGCGGACGGCAGATCGATGTCGCGTACGGTGCCGTCGGCCTCTTTTTGGCTTCGGCGGATGAAGGCGGTCGTTTCCTCTATGACACGGTTGCCCGCGCTGCGCGGAAGCAGACGGTCCTGCAAATTGTCTGGCGTGTATTTGATGCTCGCCAGACGAGCATCTTGCGCGAGCAGTTTGGCGAGTTCGATTGCGATTTCTGCCACTTCAATGGCGCGTTTGGGATTTGCTACGCGCTGCGGTGGTGTCCGGAACGTGGCAGTGTGGTTGTTATAGGTTAAATGCCAGAGGGTTCCGTTGGTATCATCATTGGAGACCCGTATGCTGTTTTCTACAACGGCGGCGGCATCCGCCTGGCAGTCAGACTGTGATTCGGTTGGCTGTTCTCCTGCTGGGCGGGCGGATTCCCCCGTGACATCCGTGCGGATTCCATGGAAATAGGCGTCCGACATCTGTCGGCCGGCGTATGCTCCGAGTTTGGCGGTGGATTCGGCGAGAGCTTCTGTGGAAAGACTGCCATTGAGTGCTTCACGGTAGAGACTTACAGTTTTGGAGACCCATGGCGCGGATTTGAGGCTGCCTTCGATTTTCAATTAATCGACTCCTATTTGCGCGAGTCTGGCAAGGTCTCCCGCGAGGCACAAGTCGTGCATGGAAAGCGGTGTGGAGGTGAGTCCGTTTTGATTCGTCCATCGGACGCGGCATGGGCTTGCGCAGGCTCCGCGGTTGCCGCTGCGCCCGCCGACCCAGCTGGAAAGAAGGCAGCGGCCCGAACAACTGAAACAAAGCGCACCTTGCACAAATACTTCTATTTCAACGCCATGACCGATGGTTGCTTTCATCTCGTCTTCTGACAGTTCGCGTGCCAAAACAACGCGTGTGATGCCAAAGGATTTGGCGGCCTCGACGCCAGCGGACGTCGTGATGGCGGCCTGCGTGCTGAAATGGAACGCCAGTTTCGGGAAGGCAGGAATGAAGGATAGAATGGCTGGATCGCAGATGAGAACGGCATCGACTCCAGCCTGTTCCGCCAACGCAAGCGTTCTGGCGGCCAGGCCGAGTTCGCGTTGCGAAAGATCTATGTTCAACGTCAGATATGCCTTGGCATGAGCATCATGGATGGATTTGACGACATCATGCAACGCTTCCGGCGGGAAGTTTTTGGCTCCCGTCCGTGCATTGAGTTTCTTAAGGCCGAAATAGACGGCATCCGCTCCAGCCGCGAGCGCGGCTGTGAGTTCTTCAGGGCCTCCAGCGGGGGCAAGCAGTTCGGGCAATTTGCTCATGTCGTTCATTCTGAATGAAAAGTGACTTAGTGAAGAAAATGGTTATTTGCCTTGGCCGAGTTCTATGGAACGGCGTCTGGCGGCATCGACTACATCGTCCATGAGCTTGCGGAAATTGGCGGCGGCCATGACATCAAGTCCTGCGGCGGTTGTGCCTTTTTTGGAAGTGACGGCATCGCGGAGTTGATCGGGCGTGCCGAGCTTGCGGCAAAGCATTTCCGCAGAACCTGCAAGTGTCTGGACGGTAAGATCAAGCGATAGTTCCGGAGAGAGTCCCGCATGGACTCCTGCATCCGCCAACGCCTTGACCATTTCGAAGAAATAGGCGGGGCCAGAGCCACTGAGGGCCGTGACGGCATCCAACTGGTCTTCCGTTACCTGCCGTGCAAGCCCGAGGGAGCCGAGAATGGTTTCGGCGATTTTGGCGGAAGTCGCATCTGCCTGAGCTCCAAGGGCGAAGCAACTTGCGCCTTTTCCGACCATCAGCGGCGTGTTGGGCATGACGCGAATGATTTTCTCCGTGTGGAACCAACTGGACAGTTTGGCAAGCGGGATGCCCGCGCAGATGGAGATGACAAGCGTGCCTTCGCGCAAGGGCGGCAGCGCGGCGACGGCTTCGGGGGCGACCTGCGGCTTGACGGCCAGCAGAATCGTCTCGGCTTCCCGCACATGGTCGGATGCGTTCTCAACACATTGAACACCAGTTGCTTGTGTGAACGCTTCGCGGGCGGGTGCGAAGACATCGACCGCCATCAGCTCGGAAGCTGAATGAATGTTGTGTTTGACGATTCCCGCCGCTAACGCGGTGGCCATTTTACCTGCGCCGATGAAGAGGATTTTCATGATAATTACCTGCCGGATGACGGTTTGCACAAGAAAGCCCCGTCAAACTTTAACAGTTGACGGGGCTCAAAACTGGCTCCGACAGCAGGACTCGAACCTGCGACATGGTGGTTAACAGCCACCCGCTCTACCGACTGAGCTATGACGGCGCATTCGTAGAAAAGAAACGTTTAATAATGTACTGCCATATTGCGATTTTTCAAGCAATTTATTAAGTTTTTTTCAATAACTACTCTTTAGAGGTAGGAAAAAAATCCGAGGCCGCACTCGCATAGATAGTAAAGGCCCTGTTATGCGTCATTGGCAACAAAATAATAGGAAGAAAATATTCCAAATATCGCATATTTCCATTTATTGATTGGAAAAAAACATGAATTTCGTCTATTTTAATGAATGGATATGCAGCTTTCCCATGAATATAGCAAAAGGCAGATAGTCAGATGATGTCTGCGAAATCGAATCGCTTGCGCGATGGTGACGGAAACGTTCCATCGCCATCGTGTCTTCATCTTCCGATTGTCAATTATGATGAAATATATAAGATATTGGATATTCGTATTTTGTAACATTGCTTGCGCATTGGCCGCAGCGGAGCTTCCCTACGAGCTGGAATTGGACATCGAGTTCGTCCAAAAACTTGGCGAACTCGAACTCAACGACTATGCGGACATGCACATCAAGCAGATGGCTGCAAACTATCCTAAGTTTCAGGAATTGATTAGCTTGGAACGCGCACGGTTTTTCTATGCGACAGGCAGCGCCAAGCAGGCGGATGCCGCCATCGCCGCTATTCGCAAGGACTCCCCATTTTATCCCCAAGCCCTCATCCTCAAGGGGCAGGTCCATGCCGTACGACGAAATTTTGCAGAAGCGGAAAAGACGTTCAATGAATACTTTGCACTTGTTCCGACTGCTCCGAAAAGGCGATCGGACAAGGAGGATTTCAAACGTGCCATCCGTATTTTCAACCGTGTCCTCACCGAACTTGGAAAAGGAAAAGAGGCGGCCGCCATTTTGGACAAGTTGCCGAAAGACAATTCGCAGGGGGCTCAGCAGACCGCCGAACGACAAGTCGCATACCTTAAAATACAAGCCATCGTCGATATTCAGGACAATCTGCTCAAAAGCGGCAAGCCAGTGGACGTCAAAGCGCTGAATGGTTGTATTGATCAATTGAAATCCCTTCAGTTCGGACGGGACGGCGTTTCCGCCTCCGCCTCCCTCCTGACCGCCCGAATCTACAATATCATCGGTTTCCATGAGCTCAATACGCTCAAGCCTGAAGCCAAAGCCAACATAAAATCCTTCTTGAACGCCATCAAGACCATCAAAATGGTTGATTCGTTTTTGGAGGAAATCGAAAAGGCCCGCGGAAAGGACGACTCCCTCATGCCAGAAGCCATGTTCTTGAAAGGACTTGCCATCCGCGGCAACGCAGAAGTCATGCACTTTGCAAACAAAGACGACCTTGCCGCTAAACAGCTCAAAGGTGCCGCCACGTATTTTGAGACACTGCTCGCCTCCTATCCTAATTCCAGCAGACAGTCGGACGCGCTCGTCGAGCATCAGGCTTGCGCCGCTCTCTCGGACAAATATCAGCTTGGCGTGAAAATCGCCCTCTCCAATCTCGGCGACGGCAGCGCAGAAATCGACGCAAGGCTTGAACAAGCCCAAAGCCTCTTCGCCGCGAAAAAATACGCGGAGGCCGCCGCCATCTACATGGAGGCGCTTCGGTTGGGGCGGCGTTCCCGTAAATTGCCGTCGCTTGCCGTCCGTCTCCTGATCTGCCTTGGACAGCTCGACCGCATCGCCGAAGGCGATGCCATCCTTTCCTATCTTGTCGATGCCTTCCCCGATGACAAGGACACGGCGGATGCCGCGTTCCGTTTCGGCGGCCTTTTGTACGAACGTGTCAAAAAGGAGAACAATCCAGAAATCAAGGCCATGCTGGAAGATTCTTATCTACGTGCATGGGAACAATTTGTAACAATCGCTCCAGGACATCCGAAAGCTCCCGAAGTCGCATACGCCGTCGCACAGCGATTGTTCAACATCGCTGCCGAACTCGCCAAAAAGGCGAATGCGGAGAAGAATGCGACCCGCAAAAACGAATTGAAGGCGCGGACGGCGGAAGCCTATCGCGCCGCCATCCCGTCATTCCGTCGGCTTGCGGAGGATTTCGCCGCTTTTGACAAAGGCGTATTAGCTTGGTACAAGCTGGGTTGGATCTATTATTTCATCGACGACAAGCCACAGGCCGCCGATGCTTTCCTGAAATACGTCGAGCAGGAGGAATCGAGCGAACCTGACCGTCTCGCCTATAAGTTGGAAGCCAAATTCCGTGCCGCCGAACAGCTCCTTTTCGGCGAAAATCCCGAAGAAGCGCTTCCGCTTTTCCAGGACATCGACCGCGACACCGCCGAAGACGGCTCATTGAACCTGCATGACGCCAAGACAGCGTCCGTTCGCGAACAAGCCGCCGCATTCCTCCCCATGACCTATGATTTTTCTGCGGAAAAGCTTCGTCCGCAACTAGATGAAGCTGCCGTAGAACGCAGGAAAATACAAGCCAAAGCCAAGATTTTCATCGACCAGGCAACCGTCTGTAACGCTCAGGGCGATGCTCTTGGAAAGGAACTGGAAGAATTGCAACGAGCCAACGCTGACCTGAAGGAGTCCGTCGGACGGCTGGACCTTGATTTCGACAAACGTGCGGAAAATCAGGCAAAGCAGCAGGCCCAAGGCGGTCAGACGGACTATGCGGATGCTTACGCAAAACTCCGCCCTGCTATCGAAAAGGCCGCCAATGACGAGATTTACGGCATATTACAAGATACACAGGAAGCCACATCCCAAAATCGTACGGTGTTGGAAACATTGAAAGCGCAATCGGCGGATTTTGATTCGGAAATTGCCCGTCGCCAGCAGGAAATCGCCGATATCCAGGAAAAGGTTGATACCCTTAAGCAACGCATTATGAATCGCATGGATGCTTTCCAGAAAATTGAGAAAAGCATCGTTGATGCAGAAGCGGAAAAGGAACGTCTGGACACGCTTGCCGCCGATGCGCAGACCGCACTCGACAATGCGCCAAACGAAGAGCGCAACCAGACTATGGAAAAGCTAAGGCAGGCTCAAGAAAATGTGCGCAAATCTTCCGAACAGCTTACGCAAATCTATGATGAGAGGGCGAAGGTCGTCACACAAGAAGCCCAGAAGGAGCTGGAGTCATGGAAGAAGCTCTATGATGAACAGTCGGAGGAACTTGAAGACAGCCGTCGTGCCTTGGTACGTCTTCAGAATGACCATGCTGTCGTCAAGGCACGCATCCAGGCCGCGGCGGCAATGGACAAGGCCTTTGCTTCGCGTCTGTCATTTGCGAAAAGTGTCCAAAAGGCTCTCGCTCTGCCAGTTACGGAGAGGCTTGCCGCAAACAAAGATTTGAACGGCCGCGCAGCTGCGTATTTGAAATTGGAAGATGCCGCGTTCAATCTTCAGATGGCGCGAATCGAACTTCAGAAAAAGCATTTGGACGAATACCGTCATGAAGCCGAAAAGGTTCTGGTCGAGTTTAAAAAACTGGAAGATGTTCTAGAAGAACGCATTAGGCCTTTCAAGGAGGAGTTCAACGCCAAAAAGCAAAGTGCCGTTGCGGCCTATATGGACTTTTTGAAAAAATATCCTGACAGCCGCAATGCACCTGTCAACATGGCGCGTCTGGCAGCCGCACAGTTGGAATTGGAGATGCCCGCTGAAGCCGTCGCCACGTTGACAAAACTCATGGAAATGTTCCCTGAATATGATGACCGCAAGCCAAACTGCAATCCTGCAAAGGCTTGCCAGGCGCTCTACAGCCTTGCTCGTGCACAGACGGAAGCCAATCTTCCACAAGCCGCCGCCGCTTCCTTCAAACGACTCGTGGAAAATCCGAAATTCAAGCAGGAAGTCGATTCATTCTCCCTTTCCAAACTCCGCTATCTGGCTGAAAAAGGCTTGGAAATCAATGCACCTGGCATAACGTTCCATGCAGGACAGCAGATACTTGCACAAATCGCCGCAGGCAAGCCGGAAGTATTGCAGCTTACGAAGGCCGCCGTTGAAAACACATCCGTCATTACGGCGGAAGCCGCCGTCAAGATGAAGAAACCGCAGGAGGCCATTGACATATTGGAGAAACTGCTTGCCGACAACCCAAAAACGGCGCGGTTCTTCGACGCTAAATTCTTGATTGCGGATGCCAAATTCGGCCTGAATCCACCAGATGCCGACGGAGCCGAAAAAGCCCTCAATGAAATCGCCAATTTTACGAAGGACGCCGCCGTCGCCAACCGCGCGCTCTGCAAGGCTGCGCAGATTCTCGCCCAATCAGATCAACCGGAAAAGCGAAAGCAGGCGCTCAGCCGATTCCACACCGTTGTCGATTTTGCAGACCAGACGAATCCCGACAATCTGCCGTGGATTGAGCAATCCATCGCCGGAGCCATCAAACTCCACAGGGAGCTTGATATAGATACAGATTTAATTCCAAAACTGACAACTACTTATAAAAAACTCTTCCCGCAGGGGAAGCTCCTCCCGTAACCATTAACAACCATAAAATAGCAAATCCATCATGAAACATCTATCGCCAATCTTTTTGTTCTGCCTGCTGGCAGCGTCATGCCTATTCGCCCAAAAGCAGGATTCTTACATCATCACCGCCGCTGGAAAACAACAGAAGGCCATCTCCATTCAGGCGGATGCACAAGGAAACCTCACGGTCAATGTTGACGGCAAGCTGAAGGCTTCTTTCAAAGCTGGCGGCTATAAGCTTGCCGTTATTCCAAAGCCAAAGGAAGTCGCTGATTTGGAGAAACTTGCAAATGAAGAAAAATATGAGGAGCTCATTACCGTCGCTCCAGCCGTATTCGATGCCTACAAATATCTTGGCTGGGCGGATACCATCGCCGCACTCCAATGTGAGGCGTATCTGGCGACGAATAAGCCCGAAAAAGCAAATGAAACATACCAGCTAGCATTGAAATTTCCGCGTGAAAACAATGTTAAATTGCAGCGAATTCGTCTCTTGGATCTTGTTGGCAAGAAGCAGTATGACGTCGTCGAGCAGGAGGCCAGGAAGCTCATCCTTTCAAAAGATGACTCGCTGGCCGCATTCGCATTCAATATTCGTGGCCAGATTCGCGAAGCGCAAGGCCAAAAAAAGGAGGCTGTCCTCGAATATCTGAAAACCGTCCTATTGTTTGAAGGAAAGGGACGCTTGAAGCGTGATCGCGAAACAGCCCGCCAGAGGGCCATCGCCCTCATGAAGGAGCTAAAGGACCCGCGTGTCACAAAAATAGAACAAATTAAATAATAACTTGATTTTATTAAATAAATCTTGTATATTCATATATTGACAAAATATCCTGCAATAATATCACAACGGAGCCATTTTCATGAAGAAAGCCGCCATCTTACTTTTATTCCTTTCCTGCTGCATGTTGTTTGCACAGGATGCCAATCCTGAAGCCGCTGCCGAAACGGTCGAAATCGCCGCGCAATCCTCTGGCTCCGCCTTATGGGATGTCCTCTACGGCGGCAGTGTCGTCAATCTTGTCATTTGGCTCGGATTGTTCGCGACGTCATTCACAACCATCATTTTCGCCGTCAACGCATTCTTCCTTGTCAAGGAAGACAAACTCATGCCGACGGCTGTTATAAATGGCGTGCAAGACGCACTTTCCAAAGGAGACTTGGACTCTGCCGCCACGACGTGCGACGCCAATCCATCCACCCTCTCCATCATCCTCCGCGTCGCTTTCGACAATATCGAAGATGGTTATGACGTCGTCCAGCAGGCCGTCTCATCCGCGACGGACCTCGAATCCGAAAAGCTCATGCAGAAGGTCAACCGCCTGAACGTCTGCGGGCAGATCGCCCCGATGCTCGGGCTGATGGGAACCGTCACAGGCATGGTATCCGCCTTCGCGGGACTCGCGACGACGACGGGTGCCGCAAAGTCAAAAGTGCTTGCACAGTCGATTTCTACGGCTTTGTGGACAACTTGTGTCGGTCTTCTCATCTCCGTCCCCGCCCTCCTTTTTTATACCTATTTTAAGAACAACGCCACGCGCCTCCTTCTGGAATCCGAAGCAAAAGTGCTCGACCTCATCAAAGTCCTCCGCAACGTGGAAGTCGAAACAGAATGATCTGCGCAGGAGCTTTTTATGAGAAGAAACAGCGAAGAAACTCTTGAGACGCCGATCACGCAGATGATCGACATCGTCTTCCTGCTCATCATCTTCTTTGTCGTCACCGCCTCCGTTGACAAGGATTTGGTCGATGAGACCATCAATCTTGCGCAGGCGAAGAACACAAATGCGGAGACGGCGGCCAAGAAGCTGTCCGTCACCATCAACATGAAGATGGCGAAGGATTCGCAGGGCAGGAGCATCCTGGTCGGTGGACGTCCAAAAGTGCTCTATAACATCGCTTTGCAGGAAAAGAGCCTGGACGGCATACGGCAGGCTTTGCAAGCTGTCAAAAACGATACGGGGACAATTGTCCCGATTCTCATCCGCGTTGATAAGAACGTGGAATATCGTTACATAGACGAACTGCTCTCCAAAGCCGTCGCGCGGGTTGGCTTTACGAAAGTGTCCATCGTGGCCGTCGGCAATGAATAAGGAGTATCCATCATGCGCACAAAAAAGAATGAAACACTGGCGGTGCCGATGTCGTCGATGATCGACATCGTGTTCCTGCTTTTGATTTATTTCATCGTCACGATGGAGGATGAAATCCCGGAGGCTCATCTCGCCATCAACCTGCCGTCCCCTGGTTCGAAAAAGGAGAACGATACCACACCGAAACTCCTTGAATTGCAAGTATATAAGAATGAACTCAGGCTGCGCGGCAAGCTGATGAGCTATGATGAAATCGATGCGTTTTTCAAACGCTTCAGCTCCATGGACAAGGAGGCGACCGTCCTCGTGCAAGTCTCGCAGCACGCCCGCGCACAGGAGCTCGTCACCGCGCTCGACCTCTGCCGTAAACACGGCTTCAACAATCTCAACGTCCTTTCAATCAACGATTAAACCGTAAGGTGATTGATTATGTCACAAGACAACCTCACGATGATACTGGCAGCCTACCAACGGCGCAAAACTTTGGAGAGCATGATTGCACCGCTTGTCTCCATCTGCGTCCACATTCTCGTCGCATTCGGGCTTCTCGTCTTCTACAAGCCAGCCGCACCGCAAGAGGCCTCCGCCGTCGTCGAAGTGAAGATGGAGGAGGAGGAAATCAAGGAAATCGAAGACGAAAAGCTGCTGGAGGAGCTGGACAAGCTCGAACAACAGGCGGACGAACAGCCCGTGCCACAGACGGAAATTCCCGAAGTCGTCGCCGAACAGGTCGCCGAAATCTCCGAGGATTTTGGCGATCCCGACCTCTCGAACACCAATGACGAGGCCATGGATTTTTCCGATGCTTTAGACATCAAGGCCAACGACACGCCGCTCAAGCTCTCCGCCCTCTATGAAGGGCGTTCGACGATCGGACGCATGAACGCCTTGAAGAAAGGCGGCGGCAGCCAGAAGACGGAAAGCGCCGTCCTCCGCGCCCTCCGCTGGCTCAAGAAGACACAGAATGACAACGGCTCGTGGACGGATAACAAGAGCTATCTGGACGCCGTCACGGGGCTCTGCCTCCTTGCCTATCTCTCCCATGGTGAAACGCCATCCTCCGAAGAGTTCGGCGTCACTGTCCAAAAATCCATGCAATTTCTCGCAGACCGCGTCAATGCCAACGCCTTGCCGCATGGAACCGAAAATGAGAAAAGACATTATCCATACGTCAACGGCATCGTCGCCTATGCCCTGGCGGAAGCGTATGGCATGACAAAGATATCCTTCCTCAAACCGCCCATGGAAGCTTCTCTCCAAGTCATCGTTGACGGACAGCAGCCCAACGGCGGCTATGATTATGACTACAAACAGCAGACTCGATGGGATCTTTCCGTCGCCGGCTGGCAGTACCAGGCCATGAAGGCCGGTTTCGTTGCAGGCTCCGATATCAAGGACCTCCACAAGGGCATGGAAAAAGGCATATCCTTCATCCGCAATGTCGCTTACAAGAAACCGCGCTCCGAAAGGGAGCGTCCGTTCGGATACTCGACCCCCGGCGGCGGCTCCGACGGCATGCAGGGCGCCGCCGTCCTCTGCCTCCAGCTCATGGGCGAAGGCAGCTGCCCAGAGGCAAAGTCCGGCATTGAATTCATTGACAAAGTCGTCAACAACAGCAGGCATCCCAGCGAGTCGCGAGTCCAATGGGTTGACCATATGTGGTCTGACACTGGCCTCCATGCAAACCCCTTGTATTATTGGTATTACTGCACGCAAGCCATGTTCCATGCAGGCCAACGCCCATGGAAGGAATGGAACGATCACTTCGTTCCAATCTGCATCGCAAAGCAGAATCCGGAAGGCTATTGGGCCAGCCCCGGAGTCGGCAAGAAGGACTCCATCGACAAGTGGTACACCACCGCCCTTTGCGCTCTTACCCTGCAGGTCTATTATCGTTATCTGCCAACGTACAAGATGCCCAAGCAGGCTGAAAAAGTCGAGAAGACCACGATGGAATCCCTTGACGACGACCTCGGCCTGGAACTGTAAGAGCTTAATGCTTAATGCTTAATGCTTAATGCTTAATGCTTAATGCCTAATGCCTAATGCCTAATGCCTAATGCCTAATGCCTAATGCCTAATGCCTA
>JAGCSE010000145.1 GCA_017964325.1 Victivallales bacterium
ATTCGTCGGCGTGACGACGAGTTTGAATTTGGAGTCGGGCTTGGAGAACACGACCTGCTTGCCGCGGCAGTTGTTGGCTTCTTCGTCGAAGGTGGCGCCGAGGACGGCGAGCTTCTGTGCGATGATCTTGCGGGTGGCGATGCCGTTTTCGCCGATGCCGCCCGTGAAGGAGATGGCGTCGCAGCCGCCGAGGAGGAGATAGTAGCCGCCGATGTAGTGTGTCAGGCGGTGGATGAACATGTCGTATGCTTCCTTGGCGTTCTTGTCGCCGTTGTCGCGGGCGGCCTCGATGTCGCGCATGTCGCTGGAGATTCCGGAGACGCCGAGGAAGCCGCTCTTCTTGTTCATCATGGTGTCCATCTGCTCGGCGGTCATGCCCGTCATTTTCATAAGGAAGGGGACGACGGCGGGGTCCATGTCGCCGCAGCGCGTTCCCATGACGAGGCCCATCAGAGGCGTGAGGCCCATGGACGTGTCGAGCACTTTGCCGCCGTTGACTGCGCAGAGGGAGCTTCCGTTGCCGAGATGGCAGTTGATGATCTTCGCCTTGGCGGGATCGAGGCCAAGGAATTCGCATGTGTTGTAATACACGAACTTATGGCTGGTGCCGTGGAAGCCGTATTTGCGGACGGAATATTTTTCATAGTATTCGCGCGGGATGGCGTACATATAGGCTTCGGGGCCCATGGTCTGATGGAAGGCCGTATCGAAGACGGCGACGTTCGGAACGCCGGGGAAGACCTGTTCGCAGGCTTCGATGCCGCCGAGGTTGGCGGGGTTGTGGAGCGGACCCAGCGGGATGCAGGCGCGGATGCCGTCTTTTACGGCTTCATTGACGATGATCGGGGCCGTGTATTTCATGCCGCCATGGAGGACGCGGTGGCCGATGGCTTCGACTTCGGACAGGCATTTCAGGACGCCGTTCTGCGGGTTGACCAGTTTGTCGCAGACGGATTTGAGGGCTTCGCTGTGGTTCTTGATGGTCAGGATCTCCTCGAACTTCTCGCCTTTGGGCTGATAGACCATTTTGGGATTGTCCATGCCGATGCGTTCGACGAGGCCTTTGGCGAGGATGGACTTGTCCGTCATGTCGAACAGGGTGAATTTAAGGGAAGAGCTGCCGGAGTTGATGACCAAGACTTTCACGTGGGTCTCCTTAAGGTTGGTGGTGTCCGACTTGTGGTGACAGTCGGACGGGAATTGTAAAAATGGTAAAAAACAAAACTATTACTATATTATAAATTTTTCTGATATTCAAGCAATTTGATGAAAATTAGGGCATAGGAGCAAAAAAATGGTTATGCGGTTGGAAATATTGAGAATATATGCTATATTAACTTTACTTTTGACTTTGTTGCCCCTTTTAAGCTCGGGGGAACCCCAGGAGGCCGTCGTCTTGGAAGAGATGAAGGTTGCGCGGGAAGCCGCCGAGCGGCGCGCCATTCAGTTGGAGGCGGAGGTATCGCGGTTGAAGAAGGATCTGGACAGGATTCGGTCAAGCTACGCGAACCTTTACCTGGAGAGCCATTCGAGCATCGAACGGCTTCGGCGGATGGAGTTGCGGGCGGCGCAGATGCTGCGCCAGAAGGAAGGCGGAGAGCTTGAGAAGGTGTCCGAGGAGGCGCTTGAAGCGTTGGAGCAGGCCGGAAGACGGCAGTTGGCGGTGGAGCGGAGCCTTTCAGAGTTTGAACAAGCTTTGGCGACAATGTTGGATGTTCTGAGGCCGAGTGACGCGATGCGTCACGAGCTGTCCAGCCGACTCCAGGCCCTGCGAGGGGCGGTGGAGGAGAGTCTGAAACCGATGTCGATAGTCGCAGGGCGAGACGTGGTTTTCGTGGCGGGGCGGGATTGCGGCATTGTTGCGGTCAACGAGGAACTGGACGTTGTCTTGTTGGATCGCGGCAGCCGTTCAGGGATGCGTCCTGGGGCGAAATACTGCCTGAAGCGCGGCGAGACGACAGTTGCTAGATTTCTGGTAATTGACGTTCGCGGCGAGCTGAGCGCGGCGGTTCTTGTCGAAGGGGCGTTGGGCGAAGTGGCGGTGGGCAGCATCGTCCAGCCGGAAGAGCAAGTCAGTCCATCCAAGTGAGAAAGATAGGTTTATCCATGGGAACAAGCGCCGGGTCCGGTGGATTCGGCAACAGCGAAGTCCCGTTTGTTCAAGGAAATAGGAATCATGGAAAAGTTAGCAGTCACGAAACAGGTACGGATTTCGCCGTCCAAGGCTCGTGAAGTCGCCCGTCTCATTCAGGGGAAGGGTGCCGTCGAGGCCTTGAATATGGTGAGCCTGATACCTCGCAAGGCCGCCCGTCTGATTGAAAAGACGCTGAAATCGGCCATCGCCAATGCGGAAAACGACGAGAAGGGCGGCGTTGATCGCAGCCGTCTCGTTGTGAAGGAAGCATTGATCGGCGATGGTCCGACGCTGAAGCGTTTCATTCCGAAGGCGCGTGGTTCGGCGGGTCATATCAGGAAGCGCACCAGCCACATTCGCATTGTGGTAACGGACGAGGCATAAGAAGCAGGAGCATCAACGTGGGTCAGAAAGTAAATCCTATTGGGTTTCGTCTTCCAGTGACAAAAGACTGGAAATCCCGCTGGTTCGCGCGCAAGGCCCAATTCGGGCCGTTGCTGCAGGAGGACCTGAAGATAAGGGATGAATTGACGAAAGAGTTGTCGGGTGCGGCCGTCAGCAAGATTGTGATCGAGCGCTTTGCGAAGCGTGTTCGTGTCACGATTTTCACGGGACGTCCTGGCATTGTCGTGTCTGGCAAATGGCCAAAAGACAAAGATAAAGACAACAAGAAGGGCGGCGAGGCCGCAGCTGCGGCAGCTCCCGCGCCTGCGGAAGGCGGCGCCAAGGGCGATGCGCGTTCCAAGAAGAACCAGGGCCTTGACATCATCAAGGACATCCTCTCCAAGATTGTCGGAGACAAGGAAGTTCTGGTTGAGATCAAGGAAGTGCGGTGTCCCGAAATGGACGCGCAACTGGTCAGCGAATCTGTCGCGCAGCAGTTGGCGAAGCGTGTTGCGTTCCGCCGTGCAATGAAGCGTGCCATCCAGACCGCTATGGAAAGCGGTGCGGAGGGCATCAAGATTCGTTGCGCAGGCCGTCTGAACGGAGCTGAACTTGCCCGTACCGAGCTGTACATGGAAGGCAAGGTCCCGCTTCATACGTTGCGTGCCAACATAGATTTCGGTTTCTCTGAGGCCCATACCCTCGCTGGCCTCATCGGTGTAAAAGTCTGGATATGCAAACCCCAAAATTGGGAGGAAACTAAAAATGCCAATGATGCCAAAACGCGTAGATCATCGAAAGGTACAGCGCGGGTCGCGGGCGGGAATCGCAAGCAGCAGCAATAAGCTGGATTTCGGTGAGTTCAGTCTTCAGGTTCTGGAGCGTGGCTGGCTGACAGCCAATCAGATTGAAGCGGCGCGTATCGCGGCCACCCGTCACATGCAGCGTCGTGGACAGATATGGATTCGTGTTTTCCCTGACAAGCCTTTCAGCAAGAAGCCGCTGGAAACCCGTATGGGTAAGGGAAAGGGCGCGCCCGAAGGTTGGGTAGCCGTGATTCGTCCCGGCAACATGATCATTGAGTTAAGTGGTTGCCCCGAGACGGTTGCGAAGGAAGCCCTTGCGCTGGCGTCCAGCAAGCTGCCATTCCGCTGCCGTTTCCTGAGCCGTGTTGTGAAATGAGAGTCTAGGGAAAAAAGGATCAGGATATAAACCATGAAAGCAAAAGAAATACGCGAATTGACGCTGGAGGAAATTGATCGCGCTTTGCTGGACTGCCGCAAAGAGATCTTCAATCTTCGGCTTCAATTTCAGACTGGGCAGTTGGAGAATTCCGCCCGCATCCGTTTGCTGAGAAAGGATGTCGCCCGTCTGGAGACGGAAAAGACCGCTCGCCGTTTGGCTGATGCGAAGTAACAGAGGTGAGTAACAATGTCAGAATCCACAGAAAACAAAGAAGCGGCGGCCGCCGTCGAGACGACTGAGGCGAAACCGCGGAATCTGCGCAAGGTCCTCACGGGGACGGTCGTGTCGGACAAGATGGAGAAGACGCGCGTCGTCAAGGTTGAGCGTCGTGCGGCGCATCCCCTCTACCATAAAGTCGTGATGCACACGACCAAGTGCTATGTCCATGATGAGAACAACGAGTCGAAGATCGGTGATGTTGTGGAGATCATGGAGACACGTCCGCTGAGCAAGCTCAAGCGTTGGCGTCTTGTGAAGATTGTGAAATCGGCCGTGGTCGATTGAGGAGGATGTTTAAATGATTCAAATGCAAACCACAATGGAAGTGGCCGACAATTCCGGTGCCAAGAAGATCATGGCGATCCGGACATTGGGGCAGCGCAAGAAGTTTGCCGAAATTGGCGACGTCATCCGCGCATCCGTCAAGGAAGCCCAGCCACGTGGCGGCGTGAAGAAAGGCGAAGTCGTCCGTGCGGTGATCGTCCGGACCGCTTTCAACATCCGCCGTTCGGACGGCAGCTTCCTTCGTTTCGACCGCAATGCGGCGGTGATTATCGACGACCAGAACAACCCGAAAGGGACCCGTATTTTTGGTCCGGTGGCCCGCGAATTGCGCGACAAGAATTTCATGAAGATTGTCTCATTGGCGCCGGAGGTGCTGTAACATGTCAAAGGCAAAGATCAAGAAAGACATGACGGTGCGCGTGATTGCAGGCGCGGACCGCGGTAAGATCGGCAAAGTGCTGAAAGTTGACCGCAAGGCGGAGCGTGTGTCCGTTGAGGGCGTTGCCATCCGCAAGAAGACGATCAGACGCAGCCAGACGCATCCGAACGGCGGCATTGAGGAGTCCGAGGGCATGATCCACATATCGAACGTCATGAGCGAGGATACGTGGCAGGCCAGGATCAAGGCTCGCGAAGCGAGAAAGCAGCAGGGCTGATAGCACGGAGTCAACGAAACCATGATAACGAGTGTATTAAGCGACTATTACAAGAACACCGTGGTGCCGCAGCTGAAGGAAAAACGCGGTTACAAGAATCCGATGGAGATTCCGAAGCTGGTGAAGATCGTCATCAACACGGGTGTCGGGACGGACAAGGACCGTGAAGTGATGACGGCGGCCGTGGAGACGCTGGGGCTGATTACTGGTCAGAAGCCCGTGATCACGAAATCCCGCGTGAACGTGTCCAATTTCAAGCTGCGCAAAGGCATGGCGGTTGGCGCGAGTGTCACGCTTCGTCGTGGCATCATGTACAATTTCCTTTACCGTCTGATCAACATCGTGCTTCCGCGCGTTCGCGACTTCCGCGGCATCAACCCGAAGTCGTTTGACGGCGTCGGCAACTACAATTTCGGTTTGACGGACCAGTCTGTGTTTACGGAAATTGATCTGGACAAGATCAAGCACACGATTGGCATGAACATCACCATCGTAACGACGGCGAAGACGGATGACGAAGCTCGTGATCTTCTGACTCTGTTGGGTATGCCGTTTGCAACGAGCAACAACAATTAAGGGGGCCTATCCGTGGCGAAGAAGAGTTTGGTAGTGAAGTCCCAGCGGGCGCCGAAGTTTTCGACACGCGCCTATTTCCGCTGTGAGCGCTGCGGACGTCCGCGTGCCTACATCCGCAAGTTCCATCTGTGCCGTATCTGTTTCCGTGAGCTGGCCAATACAGGTCAGATTCCCGGTGTGACAAAGGCCAGTTGGTAACCTAGAATCGGAGGAATGAAAAGATGAGCATGAGTGATCCCATCAGCGATATGCTGACCCGCATCCGGAACGCTTCAAACGCGAAGCTGCCGAGTGCGACCATGCCGAGTTCGAAGCTGAAGGCTTCGCTGGCCGAGACGTTAAAAGACTCCGGCTACATCGAAGACTACAAGGTCGAGGACATCGGTCACAACAAGAAGGAACTGACGGTTGTTTTGAAATACAAGGGCAAGGGCAACGTGCCTGTGATCGAAGGTTTGACCCGTGTAAGCAAGCCTTCCTGCCGCGTGTATGTCCCGAGCGACAAGATTCCGCGCGTGCTGGGCGGATTGGGCATTGCGGTGCTGTCCACGTCATCCGGCGTGATGACCGACAGGGCGGCGCGCAAGAAGAACGTAGGCGGAGAACTGCTCTGCTACGTCTGGTAAGTCGGAGCATAACATTGTAAGGAAGATCAACATGTCACGCATGGGCAACAAACCTATAACGGCGGGTTCAGCCGTTAAGATAGAGGTTTCCGGCCAGACAGTGAAAGTAACAGGTCCGAAAGGGACTCTGGAATACACAATGCCTGCTGGAATTACTCTTGAACAGGACGCGAATACGATTCACGTGAAGCGCGCGAACGATGAACGCCAGATGAAGATGTACCATGGTCTTGTTCGCAGCCTTGTGAACTCCATGGTTATCGGAGTGACTGACGGTTTCAAGATTGACATGGAGCTGGTTGGAGTCGGCTACCGTGGCCAGATCGCGGGGCAGAAGCTGACTTTGAATCTCGGCTACTCGAATCCTGTGGAGTACATGGTTCCCGAAGGCATCAAATGCACGATGGCGGACCAGACTCACATTACACTGGAAGGCATTGACAAGCAGAAGGTTGGTCAGGTGGCCGCCATCATTCGGAAATTCCGCAAGCCTGATGCCTACCATGGCAAGGGCGTCCGTTATGCCGGTGAGCAGATTGTGCTGAAGGAAGGCAAGAAGGTCGGCAGCTGATGTCGTCTTGCTTGTCATCGTATATGTGCGTAATCTGAAAAAAGAAGAATTGACTAAGGGCTGGAATACAGTCCAGCCCTAAAGACTGGAGCAATAGAAAGCGATGAAACTGACCAAGAAACAGGCGAAAGACCGCCGTCACCGTCGTTTGCGCGTAAAATTGTCTGGCACGGCCGCCGTTCCGCGTTTGAGCGTTTGCCGTACGGGCAAGCATATTTATGCGCAGATGATTGACGATGAGAAGGGCGTCACGTTGGCAAGTGTGTCAACGACGGAGAAAGTGATGCGCGAGCAGAAGCTTTCTGCGAACATCAAGAGTGCGCAGGTTGTCGGGAAGACGATTGCCGAGCGCGCTTTGGATCGTGGAATGAAGAAAATCGTGTTTGACCGCGGTGGTTTCAAATATCACGGTGTGGTCAAGGCCTTGGCGGATGCCGCCCGCGAAGCCGGATTGGATTTTTAATAGAATGCGGTGCATGGGCTTCATGCAAGCGAGCATCGTAAGGTGCGTTTAGTAAGCGGAAGCCATGGAAAAGGATACACAGGAATCAGGAGAATTACCCGTGGCAGATCAATTGAAAAAGCCTGAGAGCGAAGAAGCACCTGTCAACACCCGCGATTTCGTGGGTGCCGTTGCTCAGGACCAGGAAAACGAAGAAGAAGAACGAGTGGTTGCCGTCAACCGCACCAGCAAGGTTGTGAAAGGCGGTAAGAATTTCTCGTTCAGTGCTCTGGTCGTTGTCGGCAACAAGAAGAAAGGCATGGTAGGGATGGGATTCGGCAAGGCCGGTGAAGTTGCCGATGCAATCCGCAAAGGCGGTGAGCAGGCCCGCAAGAATATGATCGAAGTGCCGATGTTCGGTTCGACAATCACGCACTTTGTGGAAGCAGATTTCCGCGGTGCGAACGTGATCATCCGTCCTGCCTCCGCAGGTACGGGTGTGATCGCCGGCGGCGGTATGCGCCATGTTCTGGAACTTGGCGGCGTGAAAGACGTTCTGGCGAAGTCCCTCGGTTCTAAGAATGCCGTAAATGTCGTGAAGGCGACGTTTGCGGCGATAGCTAAGTTGCGCACCCGCAAGCAAGTTCTTGCGAAGCGTGACCGTAACTCTCTGTAATGGCAACAAAAAGAATTGAGGATACAAGCAATGAAACTTCATGATCTTCACAACTACAGTCATGGCGAGATCGTCAAGCGCAAAGAGCGCAAGCGCGTCGGCCGTGGCGACGGCTCCGGCCATGGACGCACGGCTGGCCGTGGTGACAAGGGTGCGGGTGCGCGTACAGGCCACAAGAACCGTCCGTACTTTGAAGGCGGTCAGATTCCGTTGATTCGGCGTTTGCCGAAACGCGGTTTCAAGAACCCGAACCACATCGAATACGAAGTGATCAATCTTTCCGAACTGGAGGAGATTTTCGAAGCAGGTTCCGTCGTCAATGCGGAAGAACTCCAGAAACGCGGTCTGATGAAGAAAGGCGACCGTCTGCTGAAGATTCTGGCCGACGGTGATTTGACGAAGGCTCTGAAAATCACGGCCGACAAGTTCAGCGCGAGTGCGCAGCAGAAGATCGAGGCCGTCGGTGGCACTTGCACAGTCATCGAGCACGCCGTGTACAACGAGATGGAGCGCCGTGCCGCCCGCCGTGCAGCCGCAGCCGCGGAAGCCAAGAAGGATTGAGCGAAAGCTTAAGCCTGTTCAATAAGACAGTTGCTGAAGGCGGGAACGGGAAGTTTTCATGGACTTCTTGCTTTCCGCCTGTTGGCGCAAACGGACAAGGAATCGAAAATGATTTCAGCATATAGAAACTGCCTGAGAATTCCTGAACTGAAGAAGCGTTTGCTTTTCACGTTCGGGATTATAGCCTTGTGCCGTCTGGCGAGCATGATACCGTGCCCTGGCGTGAATCCTGCTGGTTTAAAGGCCGTCTTTAGCGCGAACAAAGGCGAAGGCGGCGTCATGGACCTGCTGGATTTGTTCAGCGGCGGTGCGCTTGAGCAGTTCGCAGTCGGCGCGTTGGGCATCATGCCGTACATTTCGGCTTCGATTATTCTACAGTTGATGACGCCTGTGCTTCCTCCTTTGGAGCGCATGTTGCGCGAGGGCGAAAGCGGTCATCAGAAATACAACCAGATCATGCGCTATGTGACGTTAGTCATCTGTATCATCCAAGGCGTGATGTTCGCATCGGCCATGATCAATCCGAAACGCATCGGCCTTTCCAGTGAGATTCCGATTGTTATCGCCCCTGGCTTCTGGTTTGTCATTTCGACGGTTATCACGCTGACGGCTGGTGCCATGCTGGTCATGTGGCTTGGTGAAATGATTACGGAGCATGGAGTCGGCAACGGTGCTTCTCTGATTATCACGGTCAACATCATCGCCCGTCTGCCGCTTGCTCTGGACAGCTTGTTCAAGCAGGTTTTCGGCGGAGCAGCGACTGGTGATAACCAGTTGACTATCATTCATTTGCTTCTGCTTCTTGTCATGTTCTTCGTTGTTTGCGCCGCCACAGTGGCGTTGACACAAGGCTTGAGGCGTATTCCAATCCGCTATGCGGCACGCCGTATTTCGAGCATCGGTGGTTCGACTGCCGCCCAGACAAGTTATCTGCCGCTGCGTGTTAACTACTCTGGCGTCATGCCGATCATCTTCGCGGGTGCGATTCTGTCGTTCCCGATGATGCTGTTGCGCTATCTGCCGCAAGATTGGTGGATTGTGAAAAATGTCGCTCCATTGATTGTATATGGTAGCGTCGGCTACATCATCCTCTATGGTTTGATGATTCTGTTATTCTCCTTCTTCTGGGTTGCGAACCAATTCAATCCCATCAAGATTTCCGACGACTTGCAGAAGAACGGTGGTTACATCCCCGGCATCCGCCCTGGCAACGACACGGCTGAATTTTTGGATCATTCCATGACGCGCATCACGCTGGCAGGCGCAGTCTTCCTGACGGTTTTGGCCATCCTGCCGATGTTGCTCAGCCGCTGGATGGGCATCCAGCCGTTGATCGCCCAGTTCTTTGGCGGCACGAGTCTGCTGATTATCGTCGGCGTTTCGCTTGACACGATGCGACAGATTGAGGGCTATCTCCTGTCTCGCCACTATGACGGATTCATGGAGAAAGGCCATCTCCGCAGCCGCCGCTAAAGCGATGCAGTGATTATGTTTGAGCCATGGAACGGTTGTTCCATGGCTCTTTTTTTTTCTAGCATTTCTACATACTCTAGATTTTTAGGGATTCTAGAGCTTCTAGCAATACAATAAAAGAATATATCATCATGGGAAGCAAAGCAATGTACGTACTGGCTCCGCTGGCGGGATATACGGATTTGCCGTTTCGGCGTATGTGTTGGAAGCAAGGGATGTCACAGGCATACACGGCTCTAATTGATGCAGGGGCGCTCATCTATGGCAATCAGGAGAATCCGCATATTCTGGCACGTGGCGAAGACGAGCCATGGCTTGGCGTGCAGTTGATGGGAAGTCGTCTTGATTTGCTGGAAAAGGCCGCTCCGATGCTTGATGCCATGGATTATGATTGCATTGATTTCAACATGGGGTGCCCTGTGCGGAAGGTTATGCAGCGCAATGCAGGTGCCGCGTTGCTGAAAACACCCGAGCATGCTCTGGATTGTGTCTGCCTGTTGCGTCGATTGATTCACAAGCCGTTCAGTGTCAAGATTCGTGTGTTGGACGATTATGATCCAGAGCCGACCGTCCGTTTCTGCAAGCGATTGGAAGAATGCGGTGTCGATGCCGTGGCGATTCACGGCAGATTGGCTTGCCGAGTCTATTCTGGGCCGGTGGCGGTGGATGTCATCAAGGCGGTTCGTGAATCGTTGCATATTCCCGTAACGGCGAACGGCGGGATTTTCGGAATCCGCAGTGCCAAAGCCTTGCAAGATGGGACGGGTTGCAATCGTCTGATGGTGGCTCGTGGCGCCATCGGCAATCCGTGGATTTTCAAGTCGTTGTCCAATGGGATGGAATACATTCCGACACATTTAGAAATCTGTGAAGCTATCCGTGAACATTTAGCGGGCATGGTGGATTTGTACGGTGAACGACAGGCGATGGTTGATGGTCGGAAAATCGTGCTGGCCTATATGCGTGGTCGCGGTTATCATCGAGCTTTGAAAAATCCGATCTGCAAGATGTTGAATTGGAATGATTTTGAAAAAATTTTGGCTTCTATCGCCGCCGACAGGGAGGCAGAAGAACGCCTTGGCATTTCCTCCGAGGCTTCTTTGCAGGACATATAATGATGCATCATTTTATTCGTCGCATCACACGAAACCCCAGCATATTGCCGTGCGATGCGGGGGGGAGGCAGCAACGGTTCGCAGAACGGCATTCCCATGCGCCAACATACCAGTTGCCGCCGCGAATCGTTCGATAGCCGTAACGGTCACCCGCATTCGAATCATCGCCTGGATAATTGACGTATAAGTCACGGCACCATTCCCAAACGTTGCCATGCATATCATACAGCCCCAATGAATTGCAACGACGTCTTCCGATTTCAGCCGTCTGCTTGCAGTTGTTGTCGGCAAAATCAGCCCAGATGCCCAATCGGTCAGGTTGGTCTCCAAAGCAGAAGGATGTATCCGTCCCGCCACGGCAGGCATATTCCCATTCGGCTTCTGTTGGCAACTGGTATGTATTCGGCGGTACGCCTTCCAATTCGCAGAGCTTGTTAACAAAACGCTGACAGTCATACCATGTCACTTCCTCTACAGGCCGTTTGTCTCCTTTGAAAACAGACGGTTCATCCGTGATGCCCATTACCTTTTTCCATTCCGCCTGAGTCACTTCGAACTTTCCCATATAGAAATCCTCTGGGAATAGTTGGACGTGTTGAACCTCAATGGAACCACGCCCGCGTTCATTTGTGGGACTGCCGATCAGACAGCTTCCAGACGGCACCAAACGAAAACGCATTCCTAGACGGTTTTCCACCTCCACTGGCAACCCTTTGTCATGGGAAACTGATTTCTGCGTCTCCAACATCCGCTCGGAGCCTTCCGCAAGTCCTTCCAGCAGTGGATAATATGATGGAGCGACTTCATGTAAATCATCAGGCAACCTCGCTGCTTCACCCAAAACCTCCACTTGTGCGCCATGAATTTGCGGCATGTCCACAACTGCTTTCGTTTTTCGTATGTGTGGACGAATGGCAAAATGTTCCACGACTGCAAACAATAACACGACCTCCACGCCCCAGACCCACCATCGCCAACGCGGAATCTTCGCCATCAATCACCGCCTCCCAATCTTCACTGTTTCCGCCACATAACGGCGAAACCTATGAATGTGAACACCAAAGCGGGAAATCCCCCTGCGATGAACGGCGGCAACCAGCCATTCTTGCCAAAGACCATAAACACTTGGGCAACAATATAAAACAACACAAGTACACCAATCGCTCCAGCAAATCCCTTCATAATTTCGCTTCGTTGATTCGCAATTGTCAATGCAACGCCAAAGAGTGCACCGACAAGACTTGCCAAAGGAAAGGTCAAATTATTCCACACGGCCGTCCGCAAATGACGTGCCACCTGCGGTGATGGCGTGATTTCACTGCGTAGAATGGACAGGGCTTCACGTGTCGTCACGCTATCTTGTAGATGCCCCTGTTCCGCGATGTCTTTCAACCGTTCTTTACAATTTAATTCGTATGTCTCAAAAATCTCAGGCGGCATAAGCAAGTTTTCGCCTCCCACGCCTACCTTCTGACGGCTGCCGTTTTTGAACACGCAGATGCCGTCATCTCGGAATTTCGCCGTTTCGGCTATCAGCATCCATTGTGTCTCGCCTTCCTCATTGTATTGGCGGACAATGACATGGTGCATGACATCGGCCAAATCCAAGTCCTGGCAGTACCAATCACGATTTTCCTGAAGATTACGAAACGCGAGAGATTCAACCGCCTGTTTTTTGCTGTCAAGCCATTCACGGCGTATCCGCGCCGCATTCTGCAATCCAGCCGGTCCCCAGAACTCGCCGATGCAAATAGTGCAAATGCTTGCAACCAAAGCTAATATCCATACTGGCAATGCACACGTGAAGAGCGACATTCCTGCCGCACGCATTGCACACAGCTCGTTACTGCGCCCAAGCATGACCGTCATGAAACTTGCCGCCAGCAAGACGGATATCGGTATCACATTCAACAAGTTATGGGGCTGGAGCGATAGAAAGTAGCCCAAAACGACCCGCATGGGAACGTTCTTCGACATGAAATCAGGCAGGTCGTCAAACACATTGTTCACCAGAAACAGGAATGCAAATGCCGCAAGTGCGCAAATCAATGGAATCGTGAATTCACGCAACACATATTTGAATATCAATGGCGAAACGTGCAAATGTTTTGGGATTTCCGTTGACATCCTGCTTCCCCTTCTTGGCAGTCCGGCAGTCCGTCATGCACGGTTCTTCACCAGTTTCACCTTCACCATGCGCATACCCGTCAGTATTTCGGGAATTGTTCGCCCGAAACTTGCCAGAATGACCCAGTTCACAATGAATATTGGCATGCACAATATGTTGAACAGGAAATAGAAGAACACACGGCCAACCCAAAATTTCTGACCATTTTTACGGCAGAGAAATACCCCCCAGTAACGTTGTCCTGCCGTTTGGATGCGATATGCGACCATCAGGACATGATATAACATATAGATTATGAAGAACACTGTTGTGCAGACATAGCCCGCATTGCTTTGGTCCAACGAACCAGATCTGAACAATGCGTAGCAGCAGAAATACACCACAATGAACGCCAATACCATAATTATCGTGTCCATGACACTCGCGCAGATGCGCATTGGAATCGATGCAGAGGGATACGTTTCCAGACGTACGCTTACAATGCCCGACTGCCCTTCAAGTTCTGGGGCACGCAACGTGATGCGGTCAACCAATTTCGAGAACCATCCTTTGTTCTTTTTCATCACCTCGGCTTCCTGTGCACCAAGCAGAAGCTGTTTCAGAAAGTCCAGATTGATCGCCTTGTCCCATTTGGCGATCATTGTGCTGCGCACTTGGTCGTTCGGCTTGATTTTTCCCGACTCCGCCCATTTGATTAAGGTTTCCTGGTCGGCGGGGCCCATTTCTTCGCCGTCAACCGTCTTCACCAAGTACATTCGTTCGTTCGCCATTGGATTATCCTCAATTTATTCGGCAAAAATGCCTTTTTTTCATAAAAATGACCAAAGATTATTTGACAGAATGAAACATCTATATAACATAACCCATTGTACGGAAAATGTGGTCTCCTTTTCTGCGATTTTTCAAAAAAAAACAAGAGGTATCGCATTTTCAATCGACAGTCAAATGCATTCAAGGAGTCAACATGGCAAACGCACATGAAAAAAGGGCCTTCACCAACAGGCACACCTGGGTTCTCCCAGATAATGATACCAACATTGCAACCGTCGGCATCACGGATTATCTGACGGAGGAACTTGTCGCCATCCAGAGCATTGATATGCCGCTCGAAGGCGACGAACTGGACATGGACACCTTCTGCATCCATCTCCATCTCGCCAAACGCATCCATCACTTGCGCTCTCCCCTCAGCGGGCGGGTCATCGAAATCAATAAAGATGTACAGGATAATCCGTCACTCCTGCACCTGGACCCATATAAAAACTGGCTCTATAGAATGGAATACGATGACCCAGACGAACTGGATATGCTGATGGATTTCAACCGCTACTCGCGCTTCATCGACCAATTATGAACACCTCCGACAATGGAGCAAAGTTGCTGGCGTCATGGTCTTGGAGACTGACGCTGCTTGCTGTCGCCGCATTTCTGTTTTTGGTCATCTCCTTTGTCGGACTGCGGCGTTTCGATTGGCTTATCTGTCGATGTTACGGGCAGTGTGTTCCGTCCTTCCTGTTGCTTGCAGCCTTGATAGGCTGTGGCAACAGGAGGTTGCAGCTTCCAGCATGCGCAACCGCTTTTCTCTCGCCATTTTTTTCTTGGTATCTTCTCAGCGACAAACCATCTGCCTATTTCATCTGGTGTACCGTGTGCTGGGGGGGGGGCATCATCTGGTTTCTCTTTGAGATGACGTCGTTCATCCAATCCTGTGCAAAGGCAAGCAGTTGTAAGTGGTTGGAAAAAATGGCCGAACATGCTGACAAATTCTACATTTATCTGTTGATCGTCCCACTTGGAGCCATTGGTGTCGCCAACGCGTTTGTCGTAGGCTCGCCATTCCAGAGTTCATTCTGGGATGCCTTCATTCAAACATTCCACAGTGAACCGAAATATCTTCTTCCTATCGCCTGGAATGCCTTTGTTTTTCTAAAACTCTGCTGTTCAGCGGTTCTCGCTGTACAGCAAGTCATCCGGCGCCAACTCGCTTCGCCATTCGAAGCATCTTCTTGTCAACTGGATGTCAACGAACAGGAAATACAAAAAAACGCACAGGAAAACAACTCATGAATACAACGCTTATCGCCGCATTGGATGTGGATACAAAGGAAAAAGCCTTCGGCATTGTCGAAAAGCTAGGAGAAAATGTTATTTGGTATAAAGTTGGAAAACAACTCTTTACACGTTTCGGGCCTGAGATTGTTCGCGGACTGAAGGAGCGTGGCAAAAAGGTCTTTCTAGACATGAAATTCCACGATATTCCGAACACAGTCGGGCAAGCCGTTCGTTCCGCCGCCGCGATTGGTGCGGATTTGTGTAACGTGCACGCTTCTGGTGGTCCTTCCATGCTGAAGGCTGCCGCCGAAGCCGCGAAGGAAACGGGCATCATTGTCACGGCCGTCACCGTCCTTACAAGCCTGGATGAATCCGAACTCAATGCCGTCGGCATCCGCGCCACTCCTGCGGAGCAAGTGCTTCGGCTTTCCAAGCTGACAAAGGAATGTGGTTTGCAAGGCGTCGTTTGTTCTGCATTGGAAATCCCGATTGTCAAGCAGGCATGTGGCGACGATTTCATTCTGGTCGTGCCAGGCATCCGTCCTGCGGGAGCCGCCAAGGGCGATCAGAAACGCGTGATGACGCCTGCCGAAGCAGCCAAGGTGGGAGCCCAGTTCATCGTCGTCGGGCGACCGATTATCGCCGCTGACGATCCAGTCGCCGCCGCAAAGGCCGTAAACGACGAACTGTCATCAGTCACCGCCTAGTCACAGTTTTCATATCAAAACAAAAAGGCTGTTGCAAAACCTCTTATTGCAACAGCCTTTTTGTTTTTGAATTTTTGTTTGATATCACTCTAACATAATCTTGCGGAATTTCTCGATTTCCTCCATTGTGATGCCGCATTGGAGGAGGTAGTTCTCGACGCATTTATTGAAGGAGTCTCCTTCCTTGCCGTATTTCGGGAACCATTCCAGGAAATCCTGATAGCGGCACCAGTAGTTCGGGCCGAATTCGTCTTTCATGTCCGGAAGATGCGGATAGAACGTGTTTTCCCAATCAATGCCCAACTCACGTTCAGGAACGCCTAGAATGGCTTCCAGCACAAGCGAAAGTGAACCGCAACGATCTGCACCGCCGATGCAATGGAAATAAATCGGATAATTGTCGGAATCCGTGAACACGCGGAAATTCTCCGCCATGACCTTCATGTATTTTTCTTTGAAAATGCCTCTGTAGCAAGAAGATGAATGATGGATGAACTGAACGGTTGGCCCTAGTGGGGAGACTGTCATGTTCGCCGTTTCGCCGGAACTGCGCAAATCAAGGTCTGTCTTGATGTGCAGTGTGTTGAGCATCCAGTCGATGTCGGCCGCCGTCAAGCGGTTGCGCCCTGGTTGCTTGCCATTGGAACTGTTGTCATTGAGGCCTTGGCCGCGGAAAATCATGTTCTGCTTGATGCGACGGCCGTCCATTGTCTTCCAGCCCCCCAAATCGCGCGTATTGCCGACGCGTCCTTCCAATTTGATCCAACGTGGTGCCATATCTTCCGTCGTGAAGCTCGACACTGCGGACGTCACTTCTTTTTTATCCTTCGACTTACCCGTCACTTTCCAATAGTATTTCTGGCCGATTTTGAAATTTGTCATATAGTTCGGCGGTGTTACGGATGTATCATTATCTTTTTTAGAATAAGCGTATTGTGGATTTTCAAACGCCTCATTGTCCGCGAACGTCACGGTGAACGGGCCAATTTCTCCGTCGGTACATTCCCACGCGAACGTGACAGGCAACGCCTCGCGCCATTTCGCCGTGTTCGAACAGTATGTCCGCTTTTCCTTTGGCAACTTATGATCTTCCTTCATGATTGCTGCGCGCTCCTCATGCGTGTCATACTGCATGATTTTCTTCTGTTCTGGCTGCAATAGCACGACAGGGCTGGGGATTTCCTTCAGAATGATATCCCCACAAAGAATTCCTGACAATCCCAACAAGACAAATAAACTTTTTTTCATGGTACTCTTCCTTTTTGTTCCATTGAAATTGATAAAGAAACAACAAAATATAGCCCCTAATTTACATTATTAAAAGATTTTCTGCAACAAATTAGAAGCATTTATCTTGGTATGGCCATCAAAAGTCATCAGAAATCATCAAGAATCATAAGAAATCATATTGTATATTTATAAAAATATTTTTTATAGTTTTTATTGACTTATTCTGATGTTGTGCTATGTTGTATTGTTGACACGAATTGCAGGCGGAGATGCAGGGATGGAATCAAATGATAAAAATGGCAATGGAACAAAGCAAGCGACTACAATACAGTGCGATAGCACAAAGCATTTTTGCAGGTGCAGATAACCCTGATGGAGATGCACTTATCAAGAAGATATTCAGCAATCTCGAGGTGCTCGCATGGTTGCTGGCGAAATTCATCGATGAGTATAAAGGATGTACCCCGCAGGAGATTTTGGAAAAGTACCTACCTCATGCGACAATTGACATCGGAAAGATTCCTGTTCACGCGGGGGAGGTCTCTCCTGAAAGCATCCCCGTGGCTAATGTGGAGGACAAGCAATTGGCGGAGGGGACGGCGACATTCGATGTGCTGCTTATGCTGCCCGTTCCGAATAAACCAAACAAGCTCATCGGCGTAGTCATCGACATCGAAGTGCAGAAAAATGATTCGCCAGGCTACCCAATCGAAGCCCGCATGGTATATTATCTATGTCGGAGCATATCTAGGCAGCGGGGGCTCACCTTCGCAGGAAGCGATTACGGAAGCATCTGCAAGTGTTACTCGCTGTGGCTTTGCCCTGAACTGAAAGAAGGAGAGGCACCGTCCATCGACCGCTTCCGCCTAATAGCGGAGCGGGTATATGGCGAAGGCGAAGTAACCGCCTCGAAAGAGGACTACGACCTGCTCGAAGGGTACACATGCCGCTTCAATGGTGACCAGTCGCAGTCCGCGGATGAGGTGATACGTTTTCTTCAACTGCTTTTGACGAACATTGCCAGTCCGATGGAACGGCTGGATGAACTTCATGAAAAATATGGTATAAGCAAAACACGGGAGGCCGAAGACATGTGCAATTATTCGCAGTTTCTGATCGAAAAGGGAAAGAAAGAGGGAAGAGAAGAAGGGAGAATAGAGGGGAAAGAAGAAGGGAGAATAGAGGGGAAA
>JAGCSE010000146.1 GCA_017964325.1 Victivallales bacterium
AAGACAGATCCAATCCTTTCCCCCCTTCGACGCGTTCAGCGTTCTCACCGGCAAGGACTCCCACGTCTCGCGTGGGTGGAGTGACTCCGTCGAGGACTCCCCTTGCAAGAGAATATGCCCGCGTCTCTGCCGAGTCAACCGAACCATCGGCCAGCTCGGCAGATGCGGCGAAACCGCCGAATGCCATATTGCCTCCATCACGCCGCATTTCGGCGAAGAACCATGCCTGACGGGACAGCATGGTTCGGACACGATTTTCTTTTCAGGCTGTTCTTGCGGCTGCCTTTTCTGCCAAAACCACCAGATTTCCCAACAGCATCAAGGCCAAGCATATACGCCAGAAAGGCTTATGGCTGAAACGGAGGAACTGATTGCAAAAGGCGTTCACAATCTCAATTTCGTGACGCCCGAACATTGGTGGCCCCACATCCAACGGCTCTGCGAAGTCATCCGGCCAAACCATCCCGACCTCCCCTTCGTCTGGAACAGCTCAGGCTACTCCCGCGTGGAAATGCTCAGTGAACAGACAAAAATCATCGACATTTTCCTGCCAGATTTTAAATTTTCCGATCCCGACCTGTCGCAACGTTGCATCCATACGTCCGACTACCCGTCTGTCGCACGGGATGCCATCCGCTATCTTGTTGATGCCGTTGGTTTTCTGCGTCCATTTGACGAATCGGGCGAAATCACCGCATCACGCGGCGTCATGGTACGCCATCTTGTCCTGCCGGGCTTTGTGGAAAATTCCCTCCAGATTCTCGAATGGCTCTATGACGATTTCGGCCCCAAACTTCCGATTTCCGTCATGAGCCAATTCACCCCCGTCCCTGCCTGTGCGGAACAAAACTTTCTAAACAGGAGACTTACAAAAGACGAATACCGCCAAGTCTGCGACAAGGTCGATGAGCTTGGCTTTACCCGCGTCTTCCTCCAGCCAGATTTCGGCGACGACGCCTTCATGCCAGATTTCAACGACCAGCAGCCTTTCGCAGGCAATCTTAACCATAAATAATTGCCTCTGCGTTAAAACATTAATGATATTTATTTGAAAATCTTTTGAAAAAACGAATAATTGAACAATAGTAAATTAGGATTTATTTTTTGCAATGTCTATCAATCGTTAATAAGGAAATGGAAATGAGTAGCTTTCATGAGATTCTGAAAAACATGACGTTCATGCTTGCCCTGACGATGGTTATGGTGTCCATCAGCGCACAGGCAGCCGTCGTGCCCGAATCCGTGCAGACGCTGAAACTACGGGCGGGCTGGAATCTCGTGACGCTGACGAAACCATTGGAGTCCATGCCGAGCAATGTATCTAAGTTTCTCAAATTGAACCCCATACGAATAGATGATAATATGCGTTCATACGTCGTGTGCAACCCGGAGGACATCAAGGCTGGTATCGGCTATTGGGTGTTCAGTGAAACAAAGCAAACGCTGGAATTAGCTCTGGATGTCACCAACACTTCATTCCAACCGACATTGAAACAAGGCTGGAATTTGGTTGGAATGACAGAAGGCGCCACGTGGTCGTCTGTCGCCTCCGACATTTGGGCTTGGCAGAACGGCTGTTTTAAGCGCATTGAAAAGAAAGACTTGCAAACCGGCCTCGCCTATTGGGCACTGCTTCCCTAAAATTCCATTGATAGTGGTCGTGAAATATGTGCCTCATGTCTTGCGTCCCATTTAGTTTTCATCATATCCACTAAATACATCCAAGTTTGTCAGAAATTAGAAGATAAAAATGGACACGCAAGAAAATTTGCGGACAACACATAGCGGACTGTTCGGCCTGTGCCTTATCGGGCGGCATCATCAGGTCGATATGGACATGAAGCAATTGCTCCACGACCATGCCATCGGTAGCGAAGAACTTGCAGTCAAGGAACTTGCGCGTATAGCCGAACAACATCAGCTGAAAGTGGGGCGTGTGACGATTGCCTGGAAGAAGCTGGAAGGCTATCGGAAAGTCTTTCCATGCCTCGCCCGCAAGAAAGACGGTCACTACGCCATCCTCTGCGGCCTCCGCCAAACGCCTCCGCAAGAAGCAGTCGCCAAAGCAGAAGATACTGATAAACAATCAGTTGATGAAAATTCCAAGCCCACAGCAAACGGCAAGGATGAATTTGAACTGGCCGTCGTCGATCCAGCTTGGCAAGCGGAGCATCCGACGGATCAGTTCCATTTTGTGACAGCGGAGGAATACGCCGCGGACTTCACGGGCGAATGCCTGCTGCTGAAGCGTGTCTGGAGCATCACCGATGAAAACCAACCCTTTGGCCTGCGGTGGTTCATCCCTGAATTTCTGAAACTGAAGGGCATTTTCGCACAGATCACGCTGGCGGTCATCCTCCTGACATTGATTGCGCTGGCAGTGCCGTTGTTCTTCCAGAATGTTGTCGATAAGGTACTTGTACACGAAAGTTTCTCCACGTTAAACGTGCTGGGGGCGGGAGTCGTCGCCGCCATCGTCTTCAACGCCATTCTGGAATATCTCAAGGGGCATCTGCTGCTGTTCGCCACCAAAAAAATCGACATTTCGACGGCGGTCAAGACATTCGCGCATCTCGTCCATCTGCCGATCGACTTCTTCGAGCAAGTGCCTTCGGGCGTGCTGCTCAAACATATACAGCAGACGGAGAAAATCCGCGGCTTCCTGTCGGGCAATTTGTTTTTCACGTTGCTTGACTTGTGTTCGTTGCTGCTCTTCATACCTTTCTTATTAATGTACAGCACGAAGCTTACATTCGTCGTTTTAGGATTTACGGCGTTGATGGCGTTGGTCATCGCATTGCTAATCAAGCCGTTCCAACGTCGTCTCGATGCGCTGTACCAGGCGGAAGGACGACGGCAGAGCGGACTTGTGGAGACCATCCACGGCATCCGCACCGTCAAGTCGCTGGCATTGGAGCCTGTAGAGGAGAAGGCGTGGGGCAACCGCAGCGCGGCGGCTGTCAACGCATATTTTTCCGTTGGGCGCATCTCATTGACGGCACGAAGCTTAAGCCAGGCATTGGAGATGCTCATGAATATCGCCATCATCTGGCTGGGGGCGATTTCCGTGTTCAGGGGCGACATGACCGTCGGTGCATTGATCGCCTTCCAGATGCTGGCAGGACGTGTGACTGGGCCGTTGGTGAAACTGATAGGGCTAATCCATGAATACCAGCAAGTTGCACTGTCGGTACGGATGCTCGGCGCGGTGATGAACACATCGTCTGAACCGAATATGGGGCGTGTTCGTGCGCCGTTGCGCGGACAAATCACGTTTGAGAATGTTTCGTTCCGCTACAGACCCGAACTGCCGTTGGCCATCCGCGACTTCTCGCTCGATGTTCCGCCTGGCGGCTCGCTTGGCATCGTCGGACGGTCTGGCTCCGGCAAGACGACACTGACAAAACTGTTGCAAGGCCTCTATCCGCCGTTCAGCGGACTCGTGAAAATCGACGGCATCGACATCCGCGAAATTGAAAAGTCGCATTTGCGTTCGAGCATCGGCGTGGTGTTGCAGGACAACTATTTCTTCCACGGCACGGTCCGTGAAAACATCAGTTTGACGCGACCGTCCGCCACGGCGGAGGAGATTCTGCGGGCCGCCGCATTGGCGGGAGCGCATGAATTTGTCCAAACGTTGCCGCAGGGCTACGAGACGGTGTTGGAGGAGAACGCCTCCAATCTGTCGGGCGGACAACGCCAGCGGTTGGCCATCGCCCGCGCACTGCTGACAAATCCCGCCATTTTGATTTTCGATGAAGCGACCAGCGCCCTGGACCCCGAAAGCGAAACCGTCATCAAGCGGAACTTGGCGGCAATCGCCAAAGGACGGACGTTGATCATCGTCTCCCACCGCCTCAGCATGCTGGCTGGAGCGCAGCGCATTCTCGTGATCGACAAAGGCGAAAAGGTTGCCTTCGGCACTCATGCGGAACTACTTGCGCAACCCGGCATCTACAGCCAATTCTGGAAGCAGCAGATGGGAGGACATGGCAATGAATAACAAACAAAAAACAGCTTCAGATGCCATTGATTTCCTGTCCGATGCGCAGGAAATCACGGAACGGCGGCTGCCATGGTACGGACGTGTCGGCATCCTCTGGATTTTCATTATCATGGCGGCGGCATTGACGTGGGCCTGCATCGGACAGGTCGATGTGATTGTACGTGCTCGCGGCCGTGTCGCTTCGGACACGGGCGACATCATCATGAAACCGCTGGAATCCGCCGTCATCAAGAGCGTCGAAGTCCACAAAGGCGATGTCGTCGAAAAAGGCGATGTCCTGCTGACATTGGACCCGACGTTGTATCTAGCGGAGGTGGAACGACTTCAGCACGAGGTCGAGACGCTGGAGGCTGAATGTGCCCGCTGGGAGGCCGAATTCCAGGGAAAGGCATTCGAGCCAAAGGAAGGCGATGGCCCAATGGCTTGGCAAAAAGCCATTTACGACCAGCGAAAAGCCTATTACAACGAAAGGCTCCATTATTTCGACAGCAACAGCAGCCGTCTCGCGGCGGGCAGAAAATCGACGGAGGAGAGCTACGGTAAATACAAGGAGATTCTCGGCAATATGTCGAAGATAGAGGATATGTACGCTTCGCTTGGCAAGGAGGAAATCGTGTCGGTGAAGGAGGCTCTGGAAGTGACCATTTCCCGACTTCAAAGCGAAGCGGAAGTTGACAAGCTGCGCAACCAATTGGTGGAATATGACCAGCAGTTGCTGTCATTGGAAGCAGAACGCAAGTCCTTCGTGGAAGAATGGCGCAACAACGTTTCGGAAAAATTGGTGGCGTTGTACAGGGAATTGGACGGCAACCGCAAGCAGTTGGTAAAGGCTTGCCAGATGGTGTCTTACGTCAGTCTGAAGGCGCCATGCCGCGCCGTCGTGCATGAAATCGCGGCGTTGCCGACCGGCTCCGCAATCGGTGAAGCGGAAGCCTTCATGACGCTCGTGCCGCTTGACGGCGCGCTCCGCATCGAAGGCGAAGTGCGGCCGCAGGATATCGCCCGCATCGCAATCGGAAACAGCTGCCGCATTAAGCTGACGGCCTTCCCCTTCCAGAAGCACGGCACGCTGAAAGGCAAGCTCTTGCAAATTTCTGGCAACACGTTCCAGAGGCCGAAGGCCTCTCCAGACGAACACGGCGACAGCAGCTATTACCGTGTTTTCATCGACTACGAAGGCGAACTGCGCAACACAGGCGGTCGCTTCACGCTGCTTCCAGGAATGGAGGCCGAAGTGGAAATCAAGACAGGACGCCGCCGCATCATCGAATATCTCATCTATCCGCTCATCAAAGGGTTGGACGAGGCGTTCCGCGAACCATGATAAAGAGAACCACGAATGGACCTGGAGCGGTCAAGCCGCAACCAAACCATTGAATTGGAACCACGAAAGGCACGAAAGAGCACGAAATTTCAAACCACAGAATACACTGAATACACTGAAA
>JAGCSE010000147.1 GCA_017964325.1 Victivallales bacterium
ATTAATCATTGATTATGAAATCCCATTCATTTCTCTTGCTTCTCATTATCGTGCAGATCATTGTCATCTGCTACATGGTTCATTTGGAAAAGGTGGAGGAACGAAATCGTCTGGAACGCGCCAACCAATTGTTGGAGGAAACCTGTCGAATGATTGAAGACGGCTATGGAAAGGATGTCGGCAAGCTTCTGACGGACATACCGCATTCACGACGCATCGCCAACACCTTCGACTATCTGGAATCCGCTTTCGCGGATCTCAAAAAAAATGCGCCACCATCTCAAACGGAATCAGAAGAACTTCCTGCTGAAACTGTTCCAGCAATGGAAGGAGGTGAGCAGCCATGATGGTGGAAGATTTGTTCATTGAACTAGTCGTTCTCTTCGTGGCGATCGCCCCATTCGTCGCCATCTGGCGTTATCCCGCTTCATTGCTTTCCAAGAGCCTTGCGACAGTTGTCGCCCTGCTCTTTTTCATGATAATCTTATTGGGGCTTCTCCGCAGCGTTGCGAGAGACTACAACCAACGGCCAATCATCAAAAGCATGCAAACCATCGGCAGGCTGCTGTCGGAGGAAAAGCTTCCACCAGAGAACATCTCCGTCGTCATTCGCCAATGGCAGGCCAGTGGCGAAGGCTACCACAAGTTGTTGGACGCCTTGAAAAACATGCTGCCTTCTAAACCAACAGAGTCTGCAAAGCCTTCTGAACAAACTGAGCCTTCTGAGCAGCAACCAACGGCGGCTCCTGCAGAGCCGCCTGCGGCAGAATAACCTAGCCGTCTAGCTGCCTAGATTTCTAGAAGCATAGATTTCTAGAAGCCTAGGCATTTGCTTTCAGCTCACTTATCTTTTATCTTCAATTTGAATTCATCGGAATTGCCGCGCAGTTCGGGAGCGTACATGCCACTGATCTGCGTCGGCAAGGCGCTGAACTTGCCGGGTATCTCAGCACGGAGACGGTAGCGCAGGCTGTGCTTGCCGCGAGCGAGCGTCCGCAGGAAGAACGACACCTTCGCATCGCGGAACTCCACGTATGCGCCCATCTCGTTGCCGTTGTAGCCACTGCGCTGATCGACGGCTTCCGTTCCTGCCGCCTTGTAGTCCTCCATCAGCAAATATTCGTAGTCGTTCTTGCTCTCGACGATCAGTTCGATTTCCAGCTGGTCGCCGCTTTCCAGCGTGTCTCCAATCTTCATCGGAACGCGTTTGTACTGCTCGACGCGCTGTTTGATGGCCTGTCCGCGGGAATCCGTCGCATCCGCCATCTTGTCGTCACGCACGAGCTTGTAGATGCGACGCTCCACCTTCACTTCCAGACCGGTCTTCGTGATGAAATCCTCCAGTGTGAAATAGGACAGATAGGCGTTGAAATACAACGGCCCGCTGCCCGTCTTGCGGATGGCGAGTTCATGCTTTCCGCTCGCAAGTTGCTCCGCTTCAGCGACAAACGTCAAATCCGCCGTAAACAGATTCTCGCGGGTGATCTTGGATGTCGCCACGACTTTTCCGTCCAGCAGGATTTCCACCGTCATGTTCGGATTCATTTCGTTGGAGGATTTCAGATACGTCGCAAAGGCGTCCAGACAAGCCGCCGTGTCACGCGTGGAACGCCAATAGGTGGCGTGTTTGCGGTTGTTCAGCAGGTATTTGACGAAACGGGAGGCCAGTTCGGGCTGCTCCTTCGTCACGGCAAGCAGCTTCAGATAAGCGGCCTGCGTCTCGATTTCATCGCCATACCAGCACCACCAGCCCCAACCGCTGCCGATGTTCAGATAAGCAGTCTGGTTTTCATCGTCCTGCACAACGTATTGGCTGAGATTCCGCATGACTTCCGCCAGCCGTTCGGACTTCTCCGTTGCATACAGTCCAAGTCCATACAGTGCAATGCCATACGGCGACAGCGACTTCGCTTTGTCGCGATAGAGGAAATCGTCCATCTCCTTGTTGTAATCGCCGTTTTCGCAGAGAATCTGGAAAATCAGTGCATCCAGATTGTCCGCGTGCGGTTTGTAATGCAGGTCTTTTGGATCAAGTTGCAAACGGATGACCTCCTGTCTCTGGTAACCCACAAGCCAGCTATAGCCGCGTATCAACACATCGTCCGGTACGACCAGCTTGCAGGCAGCTGCAGCCTTAAGTCCTTGCATGACAAGTGCTGTCGTATGCGGCCAAGAGCGTTCGCCCCAACCGCTGAACCATCCCCAGCCGCCGTCGGCGCACTGCATGGCCGTCAAATCACGCAAGCCCTTGCGAATCATGGAATCCAGCAGTTCTTCATCGAAGACAGGATCACGGTCATAGCGTTTCCATTGCGCCTTGCGCTCTTCCGGCTTGCCGATTTCCTGCGCGTTGAGATTCGCCCTGCCCGCTTTGACGTCCGCCAACGAGACGCCAAGTTCGCGCAATACTTGCCGCGTCTGCGCGGCAGGCAGGAAGCGGTTCAACGTCTGCTCCGTGCAACCGTACGGATAATCCGCAAGATACGGAACGGCATCGATCATCGCCAACGCAAGTGTCGGACTCCAGCGGACTTCCAGCCGCGTCGTCTCAGGACGACGCTGATTGGGAATCTCAAGCGTGATCTTCGCGTCGTTCTGGTCCGGCCGCAATGCACCGCTGAACGCGACCTGCTTGTCAGCCCCATGGACGATCACGGGGAATTTCTGCTCGACAGCGTCAGACTCTTCATCCGTCAACGCACGCATCTGCACGACGGCTTCGCCGTCTTTCACGACGCTTACGCGCCAATCGACGCGGCTTTCGCCGCCTGCGGCGATTTCCACGCTTTTCTTCAGCTTGTCCATCGCCTTCAAGCAACCGCCGTCCAACTTCAATTCGACGTCAACCGTCTTCTTTTGCTTTAAATAGTTATGCGCAATTGCGCTCAAGACGACCTCATCCGACTGCACGAAGAAGCGCGGCGCCTCCAGACGGACGATCAAATCTTTCGTCGTGATGACTTCCGTAGAACCTTCACCGACACGCGTTCCGTTGCCCATGGCCCACACGCGAATCTTCCATGTGCTAAGATTCTCCGGCATCGGTATTTCGATGTCCACTTCGCCGTTTTCATCCGTCTCCAGGCTGGCGATCCACAACGCCGTGTCCGCAAAATTGGAGCGGACGGTCGGTTCGACCATGCCGCCAGCCTCCTGCGCTTCCTCAGCCGCCGCATCGATCATGGCGCCATTCGCCGCCGCCGGCATGCCCATCATGGCATCCTCTCTTTCCATTGCCTTGGCCTCCGCTCTTACCGCTTTTTGCATGACAGGAGCAGCTTTCACATCCGCCGCCATCTTCAACATCTCCATCTTCGGAGCAGCGGCTCCGAAACTCATCCCGTTTCTTCTTCTCACACCAGTGTCCATACCTAAGGCTAAGTTACCATGTGCAACGCTTCCATCCATCATGCTGATGGCCTGGGAGACCATGCCAATTGGATGCATGACTTTGTTGCCTTCATTG
>JAGCSE010000015.1 GCA_017964325.1 Victivallales bacterium
AAAGCGACGGAGCGGATCGTCGTCGATGGCGGCCATTTCAAGACGGTGTCCGGCAGCCCCGTCCGCTTCTTCGGCTCGAATCTCTGCTTCAACAACGCGTTTCCGGAAAAAGAGCTCGCGCCCCGCCTGGCGGGACGCATGAAGCAGATGGGATTCAACATCATCCGCTTCCATCATCTCGACAACCGCCATATCCTTAACAAGGAAAAGACGGCTCTCGATCCTGCCATGCTGGACAAGCTGCATTGGCTGATGTTCCAGTTGCGCGAAAACGGAATCTATTCCAATCTAAATCTGCATGTCTCACGTGTTTACAATGGCCTAGGCGATTTGGGCAAGACATTCAAGTATGGCAAGGGGCTCGACCGCTTCTACCCGCCGTTCGTTGAAAGCCAGAAGAAATACGCGAAAGAGCTGCTGACCACCGTCAATCCATACACGGGATTGGCGCCGATCAACGATCCGATGATCGCGTTCGTCGAAATCAACAATGAAAATTCCATTTCGCAATTGGACAAAATCGACAATCTGGAGCTTCTCAAAGGCCATGAAATCGGGCAGGAGCTGTGCCGCCAATGGCGGGCATGGCTAACTCGCAAGTACACCACTTTCAAAGACTTGAAGGATTCATGGAGCAACGGGCTGCAGCCGTATTCACCCGTCAATCTGATTGAAAACACCGCCATCGTCGTGGAAGGTCAAAAGGCTGGTTTCTTCGAAGTCACGAAAACAGGCCCGCTCGACTATGACTGCAAACTGCTGCAGGACGGCTCCACCGCCTGGGCCTACCAAATCCATTTTCCGGACGTGCCTTACAAGGAGAATCAGAACTATACCGTTAAATTCAAGGCGCGCGCGACCGCCAACCGTACCATCAGCGTCAATCTCGGCCTCCATGAACCGCCATGGCGCGTTTATTCTCCAAATCGCGTCAAACTCACGCCGGAATGGCAGGAATTCAAGCTGATCGCGACCGTCCGCAATTACATGCCAGACAAACGAACACGCTTTACATTTAATTTAGGCGGCCATGATACCGGCCTCGAAATCCAGCTGAAGGACATCGAACTGCATGAAGGCAACGAACCATACGACTACAAAACACAGCAGAGCTTCGACACGGTGGAACTGCCGGAAGGAACTTCCACTGTCTTCTGCCGCAGAGACTTCCGTCAATTTCTCATCGAGACGGAATACAACTTCACCAAGAACATGGTCGCCTATCTGAAAAACGACCTCGGACTGAAAGCACTAGTCATCGACACGCAGGCGAACTACACGGCTGCCTACGGCATGGTCCGAGAAAGCGAACTATGCGACTACATCGATGCTCACGCCTACTGGGAGCATCCGCATTTCGCGGAAGGCCATTCATGGAGCCCTCTCCATTGGACGATTCCAAACACGCCAATGGCCAGTTCCGCCACCGGCGGCACATTCCAGAATCTAATCCGCGCAAGAGTCGCCGGCAAGCCGTTCACCATTTCCGAATACGACCATCCCGCACCCAATGAACACAACGCGGAAATGTTCCCTATGTTAGGTTCTTTCAGTGCCTTCCAAGATTGGGACGCCATCTACCAGTTCAGCTATGCAAGCCCATGGACGACATCCATGCCCAGCCGTCTGCACGGCTATTTCGCCATGTCCGTCAATCCAGGCAAGATGGTCATGGCACCGTTCGCCGCCATGATGTTCCGCGGCCGTCTGGTCGATACGGCCACGACGACCACCACGATCACCGTCCCGAAGAACCTGATGGCCAGTGCGCTCACTGCCAAAATTCCGGACCTGTCCGCCGCCAATCTCTCCGGTTATCCACGGATGCTGATCGGCAATACCATCACCCAGACATCCTTGATATCCAACGGTTTGGAAGTCATTTGCGATGTTCCCGACCGCTTGTCCGGCCTGCCGTTGAAGACGCCTCAGATTGAATGGACAATCGATGAAAATCAACATGGCGTCTATCTTGTCAACGCCCCGTCCATCCGTGCCGCGACAGGATTCATCGGCAATCGCGACATTATGCTCGGCGACTTCCGTTTCAACATGACGTTGCCGGAAAAGGACACGGCGGCCATCGCCATAGCCGCTTTGGACGGCCAGCCGCTGGCGGAGTCGAAAAAACTAATCATGGCCGTCGTCGGCAAAATCGCCAACGTCGGCATGCAATGGAACGAAGAGCGCACGACGTTGAAAGACAAATGGGGCCAGCCGCCGACCATCGCCCCCTTCATACCATTCACGATAACGCTCCCCGGCGGCGCGAAACCGATTGTAAAAGCCTTGGACGGAGCAGGAAACGCCATCGGCGAACTCCCAGTCACAGAGAAATCAGGCAAATGGACATTCTCCGCCCAAAAGACCTGCCCGTCGTTGTGGTTCGCCATTTCCCGTTAATGTGATGAAAAGGGCGACCTATTCACACGAAAGGAGCTTATTTCACCTTTTGGACCGTAAATACGGTTGGATGAGCGACAGAAAACGCCTTGTCGCAGACAGCGCGTTGGCCGCCGTCTCCGCATCTGGCATGCCGGGGGCAAAATACGCCTGTTCCGCCGCGACAGCCACCACGCGGTATTCAGCAGCGACATTCGGAGCTTCGCCTTCCAAGCGCTCAGCCCGTTCCAAAAGGTCTTCTGATGCGATATGTTCCAAACTTGTCAAGTCGAGCATTCGACTAGCTAAATGATGGCATGCCAATACCTTGCGTCTAGCAGAGGCACTCTTGCGAGTATCCTGCTGCCATTGGTTCAACAATCGACGTTTCGTCCAATGGAACGACAAGAAGCCTATGATTCGCCGTCTGAACATGAAAAACGCCACCACGACCGCCACCAATGCAGCCAATCCGCACCATAGCGTCCAACCTGTTCTCATAAACGCCTCCAACACATGCCGCCAAAAATCCGCCAGCCATCCTGCGAAAGCCTTCCATTTTTCCACAATGGTCATCATCGTCCATTTGAAAACCACCTTGACGGCGGCATTTGCAAGCTGAAAGATATCGGGCTGCATGGTACGGCCTTCACGGGCGGCAAGCCTGAATATGGCCTCGCCTAGACTCGGCTTCGTTCCATTTTCCTCTGCGGAAGTCTTCTTCGCATCCGCGACTTTCGTCGTTTTCATGACGCCAGGCTTCGGCTTGGCAGGCGGCTTGATGACGGACAGTTCAGGCGGCTTCGAATCCCACTCGGTCTCATTTCCGAACGGTTCCAGAAAAGAGCCAAGAGCCTTGGGCGTGCTCTCTAAATTCAAATTGCCGGGAGCCACGCCGTCAAACGTCAGCCATCCGTATGCGGGCACAAAAATCTGAACCCACGCATGTCCATGGTATTCATACACTTCAAAACAATTCGACAGCAGATTGTAATTGCCTGGCGAATATCCTGTCACCAATCGAGAATACAGTCCCGCCGCACGCGCCAATACGCAGAACGCCTGCGCAAAATGCTGACAATAGCCGCTTTTCGATTCAAACAGGAAGAAATCCACAGTCTCCCTATCCTTCGGAACGACAGGGCATTGCAGATCGTATTTATAGGTTGTCCGCAAATGGTCGCGAATCTTGCACGCCTTCTCATAGTCGTCGCTCGTTCCGGCGGTGATTGTCTTGGCCAATTCCAACGTGCGGTCTGAAATCACATCCAATGGCAGCAGACGGTAGTTGACACCATAGTTTCGGAAGAAGGCATGGAATGTTTCCAACTCCTGTCCCCAGCCCTGGCTTGGAACATACGACATCACAAAATACGACCACGGCAGTTCGGGCTTCTCAATGACACGTACACCGAGATTGATGTTGTCATGCAGATACAAAAGCGCCGTATGCTTCGTGTCCGCCGAAACATCGCGAAAACGCCCCTGGTCAAAACGGAAAGCGTACGGAAGCCATTCCCCCACAGGCTTTTCCAAAACAATATGCTGCGGGACGAGCGTCCCCTGCTTTGCACGAACCCTGTCCGCAAGGCATCGGCCAGATTTCATCGCCTCTGATTGCGTCCATTTCGTCCCGTCATACGTATCATACATCTGGACAACCCAATACATCTTCGAGGGAGTGTAGGCTCGGAAGACAAGATCCGTTCCAATCGTCGAACCAGAACCATTCCCATTGCGCGAATCGAATGAAGGAACATCCCCCATGTCCGCCATGTTCTTCGCATCTCGCGAATTGACAGGATTCGACAGCTTGTCACTGTCCGTCTCTTGTTCGCCACCGTCTTGAAAGTTCTGTCCATCCCTGCGGAAGCGATCCCAGAACCTTTCAAACATTAGTTCCTGTCCAGAATCAAATGAAACAGGAATCATGCCTCTCCTCCATAACGTATTATTATACGGCAATATATGCATGAAGACAAACATCAGCACAAATGCCGCCGCAAAATGAATGGCGCGGTATGACCAACTACCGCGCAACAATGGGAAAGTCATCCCACGCTCACGAGCTTTCATACTGACAAGCAACGATGTGCGAGTCATATACAGAATCAGAACCACCGTCGCAAGCGACAGGAAGAAAACAGGCAGGAAGCCCGTACGGCTTGGGCGAAGCCCCCCATAGCCCAACATACAGCAACAGCAAAACAGAAGCATCCCGTATTCACGCGGACGGCGCCCCACGAACAACGCCAACGCCAAAATCACCATCCCCTCGAACAACAATACATCCCACGGCATCTCCTCATAGCGGATTTTCACCCAGACAAATGCCAATGCGCCAATTGCCAACTGCACCAATTGTCGCATGAACGGCGGCAGCACTTTCATGGAAATGCGTGAAAACACAACCATGCACGGAGCCGCCAACATGACGCCGAACATCAAAATCGACTCGCCACGCAGCCACAATGTACAGAAGACGGCTCCTGCGTACAGCAGTGCATGAAGCCACTGTACCGTCAGTTGCACGTCATTTGATTTTACGCTCCTCAATCTTCTCATGCAGATATTTCCATTATTTGAGCATTTTCGCCATACTGAGCTCGGGGGACATCCGCCGCGGCGACAGCCCCCATTCCGCTTCACGATTCTCGGAATTAAGAGGATGATGCAACCGCGACTTGAACGTCGCTTTCGACGCATGGTACCACCGCACATCCATCCCGCGTTCCGAAAGCATTTCCAGCTCGCTACGCAATTCGTCTGTTTCGTTCAATGAGAAACAATAGATGATTGACCGTTCAGGCAACGTAGTCGCCATGCTCTCGATGATGTCCGTCAGCGGAATCTGCCCCGATTTCATCGTCGCCATCATCAGCATTGCCTGTCGCCAATTCTCCGCCACAGGCCTCGGTGATAACAGCATCGCCTGTTCACCACCGATGCCAACCGCCAGATTGCACGCTCTGTCGGAAAGATACTGGCAGATGCTTGCCGCAGCTATCAGAACGGCCTCCAGATGCAATGCGGGAGCATCCAACGTCGCCTCGCCGCCGACTCCGTCAATCAACAGCGCCACCGTCACTTGCGACATCCGCTCGAACTCCCGTACCATCAGCTTGTGGTAACGAGCCGTACTTTTCCAATGGATGAATCGCATTCCGTCAGTCGGATGGTATTCGCGGACACCGTAGAAATCCTGCGAATAACCCGCCGCGCTCGTCGGATTAACATCCAAAGAAGTCGTAAGCACCTCACCTTCGCCAAGTTCCAAACTGTCCAGCGGTTCGACGGATGGATAGACGACGACGTTTTCAGGCAATTTCACCGTCCTCTCATGGCAGAATACCCCCGCTGGATCCGCACTGCGAACAACAATTTTCCCTAGCTTGAAACTCCCTCGCGCCGACGGCATCACCGCCCGATTGACGATGCGAGTTTCGTTCCCGTCCATCGGTGAGATAACCGACGACACTTTCCTGTTTTGCGCAAAACGCAACGTTTCAACGATGACAATCGTCTGCCGACGATGCTTCTTCAGATTCACGCATTCCAACGGCAAATTCACCAATTTCCCCACATGAAGCTGCTCAAACGGACGGCGGCGTATCTGCAACCGCCTCAATGTCAACAACGAAGCAATGAAACTAACCGTCAGGACGGACAGCGATGCACAGCACAGCATCAACGCCACCACGCTGTGGTTTACTTGGGACACCCCAAGCCAGATCACGGCATTTAGCGCTATGCACCATCCTCTTGATGTAGGCTTGACAAACATCGCCTCCTCTCCCGCGTCAGTTCTCCCATTTTGACATCGGCATCTGCCGCAGGATATCCTCCAAAACTCTCGCCGTCGATGACCACTCCGTACGGGCCTGCAATTTCAGCGGCATCCTGTGCGCCAACACATGCACCGCCAGATCGCGGGCATCCCGCGGCATGACATGATCACGACCTTTAATCGCCGCAAGTGCTTGGCTGGCACGCATCAATGCCAATGTCGCACGCGGCGAGCAGCCAAAGGCGAACGCTGGATGGCTGCGTGTCTTGTTGATTAGTGTCACCAGATAGTCGCGGAATTGCTCGGAGACATAAACTGTCCGCACAAGTGCCTGACAATGAAGGAGATCCGATGCCTCCAGAACGGGGCCAAGCGATGTCAGCGGATTGTCCTCCACATGGCTCTCAAGAATTCTCTTCTCCGTGTCCGCATCAGGATATCCCATGGTCAACCGCATCAAGAAGCGGTCCAGCTGGGCTTCGGGAAGCGGATACGTCCCATGATAATCGACAGGATTCTGCGTCGCGATGACAAAAAACGGCTTGTGCAATATGTAGGAACTGCCGTCGATTGTGACGCTTGACTCCGCCATGCACTCCAAAAGCGACGACTGTACGCGCGGCGTCCCGCGATTGATCTCGTCCGCCAGCACGACATTCGAGAAAATCGGCCCAGGCATGAAGACGAATTTCTTGCTGGCTTCGTCATAGATGTTTACACCCGTCACGTCGTTCGGCAACATATCCGGCGTGAATTGTATCCGCTTGAAATCCGTGTTGATGGAACGTGCCAACGCCTGCGCAAGCTTCGTCTTGCCGACACCTGGCACGTCCTCCAGCAAGACATGTCCGTCCGACAACAGCGCAACGATCACATGGAGGATGACATCCTCCTTGCCCTGAATGACTTTGGAAATGTTCGCAAGCAACTTATCCGTCGATTCTTTCACAAATGACAGCTTGTTGTAATCGGGCATATCCTCATCTTTCCCAGACAAAAGCGTCTGCGAATCGATGTCGCCGTCCTGCGACATGGCGGAAAAGATGAGTAGCACATCATCGATTTGGATGTAGTCGTGATGCTTCAGTTCCGTCGGCTTCATCAACGGCTTGCCGTTCAGAAATGTCCCGTTCCGCGAGCCGAGGTCTTCCAAAACCACACGCCCCTGTTGGCAAGTCAATTGGCAATGTTCACGTGACACGCCCGCGTGGTTGTTCAAGACCAGATTTGCATCTGGGCCACGCCCGACAATGCTTTTCCCTTCGGGAATATCAAACTCGCCTGTCGCCTTGTAGTCTTCCTGTATCGTCAATTTGGGCATATCGCAATCCTCGTATGATTAAACCAATACGGCAGACGAAACCATATACGTCCTTTTTAAAACATAATGGTTATATTTTAACAATCAAGAAATGGACAGACAATTTTCCTGGCGTTGTGATGTCAGACATCCGTCTCCATGACATAATCGTTCATGAAGAAGCCGTTGCCGATGGGATTATCAACGGTTTCAATCGTCTTGAAACCGTTGCGCACGTATGCTTTGATGGCCTTTTCATTCTGACGGTTCACATTGAGCCGCAGATGCTTATAGCCTGCTTCACAGGCCATGGACTTAGCCGTCTGCAACATCATGGAGCCAACCCCCTTCCCTTGGTAGGCGGGCAGCAAATAGCATTTGTGCAACTTCGCCGTCTGCGGTGCGCCGTCGTAATGCCCCCAGATGAGATAACCGACGGCTTTCTCGCCATCGAACACGCCATAAAATTTGATGCCTTCATCAAATTCTTTATCCATGACCTCCGCCGCATACATCATCTCCATCATATACGCAATTTGTTCGGGGGAAAGGATTTCCTTAAATGTGACAGGCCACACGGCGTCCGCCACCTGACGGACGAGCTTCAGCTCGTCCTTTCCTAAAAGTCGTATTGATATGTTCATGGCTTCTTGCTCCTTTTCAGTTTTTGTTTTTACCATAAAATAAATCATGTCCAACTATGTTCAACTAACGGATGCAATTGCTAAATATTTTTTCCATTCTGCTCATTTTTCAAAAGGCTGTTTGACAAACGATTATGCTGCATTATGTTTAAGATAATAACATAAGTTACGTAAAAAAAGGTAGTTGGAGATTCTTTCACAAATTCGTGTGTCCAGAAGGAGACTCATCATGACTTTTCAAACCAAATTGAAACACTGCCTTGCTCTCCTGTTATGTCTGGCTAGTTTTCTCGTCGCGCAGGAAATTTCACAACAGCCTATGCCTGGCGACAACGTCTTTGCCCGGCCGTCGTCCGTGAATCAGCGGATGGATCATGAAAAAGCCGCCATTTTCGATCATTTTGCTTTCGACAAATGGAAAGGTACTTGCGTCGAACAGGGGAAATTGATTCAATATCTTCCCGTATCGGCAGATATGTTTCCTCCACTTTGGAAAAAGAGCATCGTTTACATTGAAGAAAAACAATCGAATTATTATTTTTCTGTGCGAATACAGGACAAGAAGAACAAATTGAATTTCGTGGAAATCAAGCTGTTTTTAAATTCGACTCCATTACGTGCACAGGAACATATACTTCGATATTGGGCAGCCTTAAGAAGCAACTGCTCCATGTACATGGCCCCTGGCGTCAAGCTGGATGCCGATACGGCATTCAACAAAAAAATCATGGATGATTCATTCTCGCCAAACGACATTGAAAAATTCACTAAACTCGGCGACCATTGCATCTATTCCAAACACAATTATTTGTCTTTCTCACGTAATAATGTCATGGTGTCGATTCACTTCAGGAACAACGACGAGAAGATGTTCCAGCTGGCCCAACGGATTGACGCACAGTTGTATCTGGCCTCTGTTCAATCAGATGCAGAAGGCATTGATATTGCGCCTGTTCCAGGCTTTGTCGTTGATGAATCCGGCTTTTCGACAAAGCCATCCGTGGGACGCAAACGTGAATTCACGATGTTGCGCCGCATCAAGCAATCCACGGGTGATTTCTGGGATGGGTTAACGCATGGCATGAAAAAGCTGCTTCGCTGAATCTGAGACAGGAGAAAAAAAGCGGTGGACGTCTGAGAACGTTCACCGCTTCTTGCATGTTTCCACCATGCTTAATTGGTTTGTGTCAATCCTTCGTGAGCTTCATCTGCGGGAAGAGGATGACGTCGCGGATGGACGGTTCGCCCGTCAACAGCATGACTAAACGGTCGATGCCCATGCCGAGACCGCCGGTCGGCGGCATACCGTAGTCCAATGCGTTGAGGAAATCTTCATCTATACGATCGACTTCGCCGTCGGTGTCCGCGCGGCCGATGAGCTGTTGATCGAAGCGGGAGCGCTGCTCAATCGGGTCGTTCAATTCGGAATATCCGGGGCTGATCTCCTGGCCGTTGATTTCCAATTCATAGACGTCAACCAAATCATGGTCGTCTTCGCAGCGTTTCGCGAGCGGGACGAGATAGGCGGGCAGCCGCGTCACAAACGTCGGCTGGATCAGCGTCGCCTCGATGGTCTTGTCGTAAATTTCATGGGTGACGGCCTTGTCGTCCATGTCATCCGTAATGTCGAGACCAAGTGCCTTCGCCTTTTCGCGCTTTGTGGCCAGCGGCAGTTCGAACCAGTCGTCGCCCATCTTCGCCTTGATCAGATCTTTGTACGGGGCAACACGCCATGGACGTGTCAAATCGACTTCGATGCCGTCCTGCCGCTTGAATTTCAGCGAACCAAACAGTTTTTCAGCGACGGTGCAGACCATGTCTTCGATCAGTTCCATCATGCCGCGGCAGTCTGAATACGCCTGATAGATTTCAATCGACGTGAATTCCGGATTGTGCTTGCGATCCATGCCTTCGTTGCGGAAATTACGGCCGATTTCATAGACGCGTTCGAAGCCACCAACAATCAGCCGCTTCAGGTACAATTCCGTGGCGATACGCATGTACATCGTGCAGTTCAACGCATTGTAGTGCGTCACAAACGGACGCGCCGCCGCGCCGCCGGCCAGCGGCTGCATCATCGGCGTCTCGACTTCCATGAAACCACGGCTATCCAAATACTTGCGGATTTCGGAAATAATCTTGCTACGCAGTTCGAACGTCTTGCGGACGTCCATGTTGCAAATCAAATCCAGATAACGCTGGCGGTAGCGCTGCTCCATGTCCGTCAGACCATGCCACTTTTCCGGCAGCGGACGGAGGCATTTCGACAAGAGTTCGAATTTCTCCGTGCGGACGGACGGCTCCCCCGTGCGTGTCACGAAAATTTCACCTTCCGCCGAAATGATGTCGCCAAGATCCAGTTCCTTGAACTTTGCATATTCGTCGTCGCCGACGATGTTCTTCTGGACGTACAGCTGAATGGAATCGTTGCGGTCGCGCAAACTGGCGAACAGCGATTTGCCCATGATGCGTCGCGCGATCATGCGTCCCGCCACGCGGACTTTTTTCACTTCGCCTTCCGTCAGTTTCGACGCGATTTCCTTCACGACCGTGCTCGGCGTGATGTCATCGACGCGATGACCGTAGGCGTTGCCGCCGTTTTCGACGATCTTGTTCAGCTTCAGGACGCGCTGCGCACGCAGATCGTCCAGATTCTCCATCGGTTGTTCTTGGTTTTCGGACATGGTTCTGTTCCCTTAAGGTATATGGTATAAAAACGGATTCAGGCAAAATTTATAATGTAATGCTTGAATCCGATTTTGTCGCGTTTTAGCAGGAAATCTTTTCACATTGTAATTATATTGAATACTGACAGTCTTGTTTTCTGGTATGAATGATCATTTATGATAATCGCGTAATTCAACATTTTTTATTATTTTAGACGATTTATATTATAAAAATAAAATATTTTTTCAGATATTTATTATAATTTGACTTGCAATTTTCAATAATGAGGATAAAATAAAGGGAAAAGACAGAAGGAGGATAAAAAATGGCTACTGAAAGCATATTTCATAATTTTACCATTGAACGCCCAGAAGAAATCAAACTCTTTGCCGAAGCCTTGGAGAAAGCGGCAAACACTCGATCAAAAAAGCCTCACTGCAAAAGTACACTTGTAACGGATCCTGTTAAAATAAGGGATTTTTTTGCAAAAAAGGAAAAAGGGTGAACACAAGCAAATATAATCATAAAGAATAGATGGAATATATTGTATTTAATATTAATGATTTGATAGAACAAATAGGGCTTGCTGAAATAGAGAGAATGCTTCAAAAATTTACTTGCCCATTGAATAAGGAAATTGAAGATTTCTTGCGTAACAAAGCCTTGCCATTCGCCAAACAGAAAATGTCAGTAACTTATCTCGTCTTCAATGATGATGGGGAGTTGCTTGGTTTCTTTACTTTGGCAGGAAAAATACTGACCATATCATGTGATTCATTCAGCAGAACTGTTCAAAAAAAGATATTGCGCTATGGAATTTGCAATACAGATAGTGCAAATGTTCAATCATTTGCTTACTTGATTGCTCAATTTGGCAAAAATTTCAATTTGCCATTGGAAAGACGTATTAAGGGCAATGATTTGATGGAATGTGCCTTCAAATCTTTATATGAAATACAAAGGCGGATTGGAGGTGGAATCACCTTCCTTGAATGCGAAGATAAGCCAAAATTGCTAGATTTTTACCAACATTGTAGCAAGCCATTTACCATATCAGGTTATCGTACTTCCCCTAGAACCCAAATCGACTATATACAGCTAATACATTTATTTTGATGAACTTATAGCAAATACGATTATTGATTTGCAATTGCTGTTTTTAGCTCAAACAGACTATGCACGGCCCTCACGCAGAAGAACCGTGCATAGAGATATAACTTACGCCCACAGTTTCTTGTAGAGATCCGCGACGCGGTTCTTGCAGAGGGCGATCATCTGAGCCGCCGATTCATCGCCACCGAAATATTTCAGCATCAGGCGGCCTTCCTCCGCGCATTCCTCGTGATGCAACGGCAGGATTTCACGCAGGCAGAAATAGGCGAATTTCACATAACGGAACGGTCCATGCAGTTGCGGGACTTCCTTTTCAATCCAGTGAACCGCCACGCTGCGTTCGTCTTTGATAGCGGCGCGCAGATCGGGGAACTCGCAGGTCGGTGCGAACACCAATGAATAATACCAGTCAAACAGGCCCGTGTCCTGCGTGCCATGGGAGTCGGAGACGCCGACGACGGGAATTTTCTTGCCTTTCGAACGCTCTTCGCTCCAGCGGGAAACCTGCAGCGAATTTGCTTCGGCCTGCGTAATCCAGAAACCACCAATCAACTCGAAAGCGTCAAATTCGCATTTTTCAAAAAATGCCTTGATCAACGCTTCGCTGACGTTGTAGTGGTCGCCCGTGATCCAATACGGATGGCTGAAAATCGCGATGCCGCCGCCTTCCTGAATTTTCTGGAAGCACCATTTGGAGGAGGCGTAGCAGTAGCGGTCATGTTCATCCAGATACGGGATGTCGAGATTCTTCTGGATTTCCGCGACTTCCTTTTCATACTGCTCCGTCTGGCGATGCAAGTCGTTCACACTGAACGATCCGCCAAAATTCACCTGATGGACGCAGTTGCGTGGCGGATGGACTTCTTCGCCTGGATACACTTTGAAATTCGTTTCCAATTTCTTAAATGCCTCGATGACTTCCTGCGACGGCCCGTAGCGGTGGTGATCCGTCAATGCGAAGAAGTCGAAGCCATGGCGGCGGTAGTTGGACGCCACATAGACAGGGCTTTCACGTCCGTCCGAACGGCAGGAATGGATGTGGAAATCGCCCTTCCATGGCCTATAATCAAACAAATCCGCCTCGACGGCGTACAGGCAGAATTCCGTCTTGACAGTACGGCCGCCTTCGACGGAATCCGTCAACACCAATGTGTACTCCTGCTCCATCGTCGGCGTGAACGTGACCTTGATGGCGCCATTTTCAATCGCCATTTCAATGTCGCCCTTCACATACGTTTCACGCTCTGACAGCAACATCGAATACTTGTGGTCATCCTTTAGCGAGATGTGGTCGTATTTCGGACGAACCGTGACCGTCGCCTGCTGACCAACCTTCAAGACTTTCGGATAGACATCGTAATTGAAATCCTGTAGCTTCATGACAATTGCCTTCTTGTTTCTAACCTTTGATTATTTCAAACGGGAAATTAAATTTTACACAATCAAATTTAAAACAATAGTCTGTCTTTTCCATATTGGCAAGCAATCGCATGAAAACACCACTCGCCAAATCAAAAGTTTTCCAGAAAATATGCCGTGACGCGGCCGTCGCGGCGGGGCGTTTCAGCATGCTGGCGGAAGGCGACCGCGTACTCGTCGGCATCAGTGGCGGCGAAGACAGCCTGACGCTCATGCACGTCCTGACGGAGCTCCAGCGGCGGTCGCCATTCCATTTCGACATCATCGGCGCGACCGTCGATCTGCAGTTCGGCACGTTCAAGATGGACATCCTCCGCGACTACGCCGCCCAATACAATTGGCAACTGGAGACCGTCTCGCTTGACGGCTATTCGCTGATGAAAGAAAAAGGCGCGGAGGATCGCCCCTGCGCCTTATGTTCGCGGCTCCGCCGTGGAAAGCTCCACGGCCTCGCCGATCAATTGAATTGCAATAAAATCGCTCTTGGACAGCAGCTCGACGACTTATGCGTCTCTCTGCTGCTCGCCATGTTCCGCGGCGGCGGGCTGAAGACCATGGGGGCGAACGTCCCTGCGGACGCCGCCACCAAACGACTCATCCGCCCGCTCTGTCTTGTAACGAAAACCCGCATCCACGAAGCCGCCCTCATCGCGGACTATCCGAAGATCAAATCCTGCCCGTATGAAGAACAGCTCCGCCGCGACGGCGACCGTTTCTATCTCGAACAGCTTCTCAACACGCTGGATGCGCGTTTCAAGGATGTCCGCTCCGCAATGCTACACGCAATGGGCGATGTGCGTCTCGCGCATCTTCTAGACACGCGATATTGGCACGCCGATGACGTGGATCCGGACGCGGGAAAATTGTAGGGAGGATCACGCTCCAGCGTGACCGGCAATATTATTTCTTGAAATACAACGGCGCGAAATGATCGACGTCGTGGAAGAAAACCTTCGGCAGCGGTGCGGAGCTGCTCAGCTCCTCCTTGCCGTCAGGCAGATACTTGGAATAGTCGTAGCGGGCGAAATGGAAGCTCCATTCTTCGCCGTTCTTAGGAGCCTGGCGGCCTTTCATCCACGGAATCGCCTTCCACGGAACGGCGATTTCCAACGTCCAGCCTTCATCCTTGTCCAACGGCTCATTCAGCGTACCACGACGCACAACAGCGCTCTGGAGCCCTTCGCATTCCCACTTGCACGCTTCTTCGCCGTTCAGACCTTTGGTGCGGTCCGGATGGTATGCGTCATAGACCGTACCCATCGCGTTAATTTCGAAATTAATGTATTCCAACGTCTTCGGCCCCGGACCGGGTGCGAAGAAGAATTCCAAAACGTCATCTTTGTAGGTCGGTCCATCGTGGTAATCCGTATAGGCCATCAAGTCGAGATCCTGCGCGATCAGAAGGACATAAAGGTATTCATCATCCCATGCAATGCGGCCTTCCGTCTTCGAAATCGGTTCTGCGTAATTCGGGGGGCAATGGAAATGCGTCACGGCAGGAACAGATTTCCAAGCTTCGTCCATCTTGCCATCGATGACGATTTTTCCGGGGATGCGAACGCAATCAGTCGCAATCATCTTTCCTGAAGGCTTCAGCAACGGCGCTCCCGTCACAGACTTTTTCGGGAAACATGCGCATCCTGTCATCATGCAGGCCAATGCCATAAAAACGAACATCTTCACAAGCTTCATTCCATCAATCTCCTTTTTCACAAACCAACAACTAAACAAAAAGCCTCCGCCTGAGCTTTTGCGTCAGGCGAAGGCCCATCATCAATTAAGATAGCACATTTTTACGTGCTTGACAAGAATTAATAGTATTTGCACCAGTTACCCATGTTGGTGTTGTACTGGTTACGGGTTTCGACATGGCCGTCCGCCCACTGGTAGTTGTGGTTGTTGCCGGAGTTGTGGACGGCATCATGGGGATTGCCGATACGATCCTTTGTGTATTCGCCGGAGTTGGCATCTGGCAGAACGCCCATGTCCGGGTTGTTCTGGAAATGATCATCCACTCTCTTGTACAGGCCGCCCCAGCAGTCGGCTCCAGTAGCAACGCACTTGTTGTCCGTGAAGAGGATCGTGTTGGAGGCGTTCTTGATGGTGCTCAGCTTGCAGCCTTTGTCCAGACGACCGGCGTTGTCATCGGAATTTCTGCAGGTCTGGTTGATGGCGTAGGACACTTCCCAGCCGCTCTGGAATTGGTTTTCACCCGTGTCATGGACGACACCCTGGAAATTGACGGATGACGACGGGCATTTCCACACTTTGCGGTCGCCAGTGTACTTATTGTAAAGATACATATTGTAGCAACGATAATACTCATCGCACGGCTGGTAGTAGTTCGGAGCCAGTGTGCCATCGTAATCGTCCGCATACAGCAGCTGGGCCGTGCCGATCTGCTTCAAGTTGGACGTGCAGGAGATGGATTGCGCCTTCTCACGCGCCTTCGCCAAGGCGGGCAACAGCATGGCGGCCAAGATGGCGATGATGGCAATAACCACCAACAGTTCAATTAACGTGAATTCTTTCTTTTCGGTCTTTTTCATTTTTAATCCTTTTTTGCTTTTTTCTAAACGTTACATTTCGACTTTTAACTAAAAATTAATTTTGACAACTAAAATAAACCAGTCTCTCCTGCTTGTCAAATGTTTTTTAATATTTTTTTAATTTTTTCTTTCAATCCCCCAAATAAAAGCAGAGTTCTGACAGAACCAATCTGGCTTCCAAATGATAAAGCCATTCAGCGAGCATTTTGCCTATTGAAACAAAAAAGAAAAAACGATTGATACGGCATAAGACATTTTCGCTCATATCTCATGCTTACAGAATTTGCGAATATTATCTATATTTGCTTTCTGCTTTAGGATTTAGGCTTTTTCATGTATCCTTTGCGGCGTTGGATGCGGCGATGCTCCTCCTGATACCCCTTCTCCTTGGCACGTTTCGCGCCGGCAGCCGCCTTGCGGACTTCATCAGCCTCATCTATCGATGTTTTTTCACGCAAGTCCATGACTATCGGAAGACCTGCCTCCGGGAAGAAGGCGTCACGAATTTGATTCTGCAGATACTGCAGATAATTCGCCGGACATAATGAACGCTTGTTACAGAACAACACAAACTTAGGCGGATTGTTCTGTTTCATCGTCCCGTAGTAGCACTTGAAACGCTTCATGCCCGACATCGGCGGCGGATTCCGCGCAAACGTGTCTTGCAGGAACTGGTTGAACACGCCTGTCGGAATCATCACGCCCATCTGCTCTCTCACATGAAGCAAATGGCCGACAATCCCTTTTAAATGGTAACCATTCATGGCGGAAATGATGTGCAACGGCGCATGATTCATGAACGGCATCGTCTCGCGGAGCATCGCCGTGAACTCCTTCTCCTTCATCTCCTTGCCAGTAATGTCCCATTTGTTCGCCAAAATGATACAACTTTTGCGGGCATCGACAATCACACGGCCGATCCGACGGTCCTGAGTCGTGCACGGACTTGTGGAATCAATCATGAAAAGAACGATATCGCAACGCTTTATAGCCGTCTCTGAACGAGATAAACTGAAAAATTCCACCACACTGTCAACCTGCTTCCGACGGCGCATTCCCGCCGTGTCGATAAGCATCGCGGGAAGTACCTCATCGTTGTATTTCAAATCAACTGGCACGTCAATGGCATCGCGGGTCGTGCCTGGTATGTCACTAACCATCACGCGATTATCACCAAGCAGACGATTCACCAATGACGATTTGCCGACGTTCGGACGCCCCACCACCGCGATTTTCAGCCGCTTCGGCTCGCCCGCTTCATCATCGGATTCCGCCGTTTCCTCCATTTTCGGCAGATGCTCCATCACCGCGTCCATCAACGGCCCCGCACCATTTGTATGCGTGCAACTGACGGCGTGGATGTCCAGATAGCCCAGCGGCGCGAACAAACCAAATGCCTGAGCGCGAACATCGGCATTATCGGCCTTGTTCGCCGCCACAACGACGGGCTTGCCTGTCTTCCGCAAAACGTCGGCAACTTCTTCATCCTGCGGCGTAATGCCCTCCTGACAGTTTACAACCCATATCAGAACCGTCGCATCTGCAATGACTTGTACGACTTGATCGCGAATCATCCCATCAAACAGATCAACGTTCTTCTCCTTTGGATGCGTGCCCAAGCCACCCGTGTCAACCAACAAAAACTTATGTCCATAATGGTTGCACGGCGCCATGACGGGATCCCGCGTCACACCACTCTGTTCATGCACGATGGACACGCGTTTCGACAAAATGTAATTGAACAAAGCCGACTTGCCGACATTCGGTCTCCCCACAATCGCTACGACTGGCAGTCCCATGATGCAATCCTCCTTCTTTACAAATAATACCAATTATTTTTCTTCGATACATTGGGAGAGACCCGCTCCCATGTGACAGGATACGTCCATCCCATATTATTCTTTTTCTAGTTTTTTCGCGAAGATTTTTCCTTTCCGTCGCGCGAAACACCTTCAAAACGCCGAGCCACCGGAGATCATCCCGATTTACGGAGCTAAAAGCCTGAAGCGGAAAGCGTAATGCAAATACAAACATTCAGCGTCAAGGCCTCCGGCGGCGAGGCAATCTGTGTAATCCGTGGTGCCAATTTATTGGGGTTGCAGCTTGACTGCTCCATGCAATGTTCAGCGTTTGAAGAAAGCCTCCAACCGCTTCATTGTCAGTTCTTTCCCAAGCAGTTCCAACGTCTCGTAGATGCCCGCGCCGATGCCGATTCCCGTCACCGCCGCACGCAACGGCTGGTTCAACTTGCCCTGCCCCATGCCAAGCTTCTCCGTCGTGCCATGAATGGCCGCCTCAATGCCCGCAGCCGTGAAATCGCAGCCAGCCAGTGCACCTTCCAATTCTTTCAGCGCATCCTTTACGGAGGCATCCTTGAATTGTTTCGCCAGATTCTTTTCATCGTAATCGGGCTGCTCGACAAAGAAATATTTCCACTGCTCCACGTCCGCGAATTTTTTCAAGCGACTTTGCATAAGCGCACAGACCTTAGCGAGATAGTCAGGCTGCAGGTCATGCCCCCACTCATAGACAGCCAGATAGGATTTACACATTTCCGTGAACGCGCCAAGCTCCATCTCCGCCAAATACTGTCCGTTCAGATTCGTCATCTTCTGGATGTCCATCTGCGCAGGCGTATGCTGGCAGCGTTCCAATGAAAACGCCTCAATCAGCTCTTTACGACTCATCTTCTCGCGCTCGTCGCCTGGATTCCAACCAAGCAACGCGAGATAATTGACCATCGCATCCGCAAGGAAGCCTTTGTCTTTGAAATCGCCGACGAAAGCATCGCCGTCGCGCTTGCTGTAAGGCTTGCCTGCCGCGTTTACAATCATCGGCAGATGACCATATTGCGGTACGGGAGCCCCGAGGCAGCTGAACATCATGATGTGGCGGAACGTGTTCTCCACATGGTCGTCTCCACGGATGATATGGGTCACTTTCTGCGTGATGTCATCAACCACGTTCGCGATATGGAACACAGGGCTGCCGTCGCTGCGGACGATGACAACATCTTTCATGCCGTCCAGCGGCTTCGTCATGTCGCCTTTCACCAAATCATGATAGGTAATGGCACGACGTGTAAAGCACAGCTTCGCAGCACCTTCGATCGTCTTGACGAGCTCGCCTTTCAAAATAGCGTCTTCCTGACCACGAATATCAAAAAGCACTTTTCCCTCAGCATCAAGCACTTGCAAATCTTTGAAGCCAGCCAGCGCACCGCCGCCAGGAGCCGCCTTGCCCTTTGACGAGACAGCCGCGTAATCCACACCCTTGAAACTGACCGTCACAGGCGTATCTGGATGGACGGCGATTTCGGCTGGGCCGATTTCATGCACACCTGGAACCTTCTCCGCATACCATGGAATCTTGAACAGCACGGCTTCGCCGCCGCCGCCCTTCGCATCCTTGTAGGCATCCCCCTGCTCCAATAGCTTCTGGACGGCCTCCAAATGTTTGCTCAACTGTGACGTCTGGTAAAGCGGCGGCTTCTCATCGAAATCCAAGCCAAGCCATTCCATCACGTCCAACAACGTCTTAATTGCTTCTGGTGTAGAGCGTTCCAAATCCGTATCTTCAATACGAAGCAGAAACGTCCCATTCTCATGACGCGCAAACAACCAGTTGAAAATGGCCGCACGGATGTTGCCGATGTGAACCTGTCCCGTCGGGGAAGGCGCAAAACGTACTCTAACACTCATGGTTCCTGTCCTTTTATATGATTCTTTGATTGTCTCAATGATTTCTCGCAACTATTTCTCTAGTCAAAACTTTTCACTTTCGGCTTTAAGCTTTCGGCTTTAAGCTTATTAATATACTTGTTTTTTATAAAATACACCAATTATTGACAAATTTATTCGCAACATCGCCCTTGAAACATTAAATTATAGAATTGTTCTTTTACATATTTTGATTTTGGAATGACTATTATGGAACTTCTCGCACCAGCAGGCAATCTCGAAGCGGGCGTCGCCGCCTTTAAGTACGGGGCGGATGCCGTGTATCTCGGCCTTCAAAACTTTTCAGCGCGTGCAGACGCGGACAATTTCTCTTTTGACGACCTTGCGACACTCCTTGGATTGGCACATAACAACCCCGAATGGCCACGGAAAGTTTATGTCGCTGTCAACACGCTTGTTAGGGAAAAAGAACTTCCTGAACTCATAGATACGCTCGCACGACTTCGTGACTTGGAGCCAGACGCCATCATCGTGCAGGATTGGGCCGTTTTCCAAATCGTTCAGGAATATTTCCCCGAATTCGTGCTCCACGCTTCAACGCAACTGGCGATTCACAACGTCCAGGGAGCCATTATGGCCAACGAAATCGGCTTCACGCGGGTCGTCGCCGCACGCGAGCTGACCGTTCCCGAAATCACTGAAATCGCGCAAGTTCCAAATCTTGAAATAGAAGTATTCATCCATGGTGCCCTGTGCTACTCCTACAGCGGCCTCTGCCAGCTCTCCGCCATGCTGCGAGGCGAATCGGGCAACCGTGGCGAATGTGCCTACATCTGCCGCAAAAAATACAACATCGTAGGGGAAAAAGGCCCGTGCGAAGCCTGCAACGTCATGTCCATGAAGGATTTGGCGGCAGGAGATATAATCGCCTCCCTGCGCAAGGCGAAAGTCGCCTCCCTGAAAATCGAAGGCCGCAAGAAGACTCCACTCTATGTCGCCGCCGTCACAAATTATTATAGGAATCTCATTGACAACACGTTCGATCCAGGCGAACAGCAACAGTGCGAAGCCGATATCAAGACCATCTTCTCTCGTCCATGGACACCGTTCCATTTGAGAAACCGCCGTCAGGCTGGCGTGACGGACGTCCATTTCGTCGGCCATCGCGGCATCGTCGTTGGAAAAGTGACCGATGTCGTCGCTGGCCAGCCGGATCGCATCCGTTTCACCGTCAAGAATCGCCCGCTCGAACGCCATGATGGCCTCCAAATCGAACTGCCTGGGCGTGACAAGCCTTACGGCTTCCCAATCAACGATATACGGCTATTCGCACAGAAAACCGTCGAGTCTTGGTCATCGGTCTTTGAAGCCGCTCCCGAAGACACCATCGAAGTCTCACTGCCAGACGACCATCCAGACATTCCCATCAACGCGAAAATCGCCTGTTCATCCTCCCAAAAGGTCAAACAGTCCTACACATGGGAAATGCCCCGCCCCGCGCAATGCCGCGAACGCTTCCCAGTCTATTTCAAATTGTCCATCCGCCCAACGGAACTGACCGTCCTCGCACAGCCCTGCGCGGGGCCGCGCGAACTCGAAGACGTCAAGACGGTTATGAAAATGAATCCGCCGCTCGAACCCGCCAAGAATCCCGAACGTCTGGACCAGACGTTGAAGGAATGTTTCTCACGGCTCGGAGATACGACGTTCACACTCGCGGACTTACGTGTTGACAACCCCGAACAGCTTTTCGTGCCGACCTCCATCCTAAACGAACTCCGCCGCCGCTCGACCGAAGACGTGCAGGAAGCCCTCGACAACGATTTCCGCTCCATTACCAGCAAAGTTATCGATTCCATAAATGCTTGGAAACCCGCTCTCCCTTCCGCCGCTACGCAAACCAAATGGTCCATCAAAATAGACAAGATTTTCTTCCTTAACCTCTTCACTCCAGAAGATTTGCAGAAAGTGGACGAAGTCGTCTTCAGCCTTGAGCGGACTCCGCTGGAGGAGCTGGAGGAAACGCTGGACGAACTTGTCACGCTCGTCGGCTCGCTCAGCAAAATCCGCCTCTCCATCCCCCCCATCATCCGCAACGACCTCGACGATACGATTGATTCCGTCACCATCGAAGAGCTCTACCGCCGTGGCTGGCGCCGTTGGGAGGTTTCCAACATCGGCTCGTTCCAACTTCTGAAAGATGCTCACATCAATCTGCAAAACCTTAACTTGACGGCGGACTGGCAGCTCTACGTCACAAACCGTCTCGCCGCAAAGGCCGTCATGTCACTCGGTTGCCAACGTGTCGCATTCTCGCCCGCCGACAACTGGCAGAACTGGTCCGACCTGCTACGCACACTCGCCCCTGTCTCCGACGTCATCGTCTATCAAGATACGCCGCTTGCCATTTCCGACGTCTGCATCAACGCCTCCCTCAAAGGCTTCTGCCCCGGCAAATCCGTCTGCGATTTCCATACCATGAAGCTGAATACATTTGATGACAGTAACCTGCTTGCCATCAACAACAACTGCCAAAGTGTCATTATCAACGCTCAGCCCTTCTGCCTCGGCGGCAAAATCGCTCAACTCCACCATCTTGGCGTAACGCATTTCCGTGCCGATTTCATCTGGCGTGACTACGCGCCGAAAAACGTCCTCCAGATTTGGAACGACTTGATGCAAGACCGTGAGATTCCAGACACTTGGATGGCAAGCATGCTTTCCTGAACAATACCGCATGACGGTGATTTGTGCACTAGTATTCAATTACCACGTTCTTCCAGAACCGAGGAAACAGTCATCGACAGCTCCGACAACAATCTTGACCAACAACCTCACGGCCTGCTGCAGCTTCTGCTCCTCATGGTGACGGACATTCTGGTCTGCTCCGCGACCATGGCACTGACTATCATCGCCTACAGACGCGCAGGAGCCTGTTTTAATCCGTATTGTTATCTGCGGCTATGGCCGCTTCCATTCATATATGTCGCCATAGCCGCATGTTGCGGCTTGTACAGAGGCACCTGGCCGCAGACCCGCCCACCATGGAATCCTGTCCTGTTTTTGAAAGCGCAATTCAAAGCCGTCCTCTTCACATTTCTCGCGCTGTCCTGTTATCTTGTTTTCACGCGAGTCAACCTCCGCTACTCGCGTTTCATTCTTGCATTCTCCTGGCTGCTTCTCATCTGGCTGCTTCCCGCTGCACGATTCGCCATCAGAAAAATCTTCCATCTTCCTGCAACGCAACTAGATTTCAATGCAAAACTACCCATTCACGACGGACTTCTGCTGCCAATTCCACGTCTCGTCAAAGCCATCATAGAAAAAATCATCGCCGTCTTGCTTCTGCTTCTCCTCAGCCCGCTTGGCATTGTTTTGTCATTACTTGTAAAACTGACCAGCCGCGGCCCCATTTTTTACATCTCCGAACGCATCGGCCTACGAGGAAAAAGATTCAAAGTATTGAAATATAGAACAATGCGACATCAGGCAGACCAACAGCTTGTACAACTAATCTCAAGTTCCCCCGATATTGCACAGGAATGGAACAAGAAATTCAAGCTGGACAACGACCCTCGCATCACACCACTAGGCCGTTTCCTTCGCAAGACCAGCCTGGACGAACTCCCCCAACTTTGGAACGTTATCATGGGTGACATGGACATCGTCGGACCCCGCCCCATCGTAGAGGAGGAAATTCCCAAATACGGAAGTGACTATGATGAAATCATTTCCGTCAAACCAGGCATTACAGGTCTCTGGCAAGTTTCAGGCCGCAATGACCTCCCTTACGAAGACCGAGTACGCATCAATCTCTACTACATCCGCAACTGGTCAATCTGGCTCGACTACTACATCCTCCTTAAAACGCCCCACGAAATCTTCTCCGCACATGGGCAATGATTAATGACTAATGATTAACCAGCCCCGAAGGGATCCGATGTGAACCCCCACAAGGCGAAGCCTGGAGATATGGTGTCCTCCTGTCGGAAACCTTCGAAAATGCTTAATGTGAACAGGATACACATTCAGCCATCATTTGCGCGAATGTGCAAACACCATAGTCGCCGCCCATGAGGATGTGATAACAGCCGCGTAACGCGCGACTGAAACGTAACCTACGATATGGATGAAAAATGGTAAACGCTTGTAGAGCACATTCCCGTCTTTGGAAATGCACTCAATTCATAATATCTTGTCAAGGAATAAGTTCTATCTTACGGATAAGAATTTCGCCTTGCCCACTACCTTCATTC
>JAGCSE010000148.1 GCA_017964325.1 Victivallales bacterium
CTCCATTGGGGCGAAAACGCCGCCGCAAACGGCAGTCCCGAACTCGCGTTCCTCCGCTGTCTCCTCAGGACATTCCCAGACCGACTCGCCAAACGGCGCGACCACGGCTCCCTCCTCTGCGACATTCCGTACAACCGCCGCGCCGAACTGGACAAAAACTCTGTCGTGCGAGACGAACCGCTCTTTATCGCAGCCGAAATCCGCGAAGCAAATGCTTCAGGCGTACAGACTTCCAAACTTGTCCTCTCTCTGGCATCAGGCATCCGCGAAGACTGGCTGTGGGAGGATTTTCCAGACGCTTGGCAAGATGTCAACGAAATCGTGTGGGACGAACGGCAGCAGCGCGTCGTCAACCGTTCTGCTGTCACCTGCCTTGGCCTTGTGATGGAGGAGACTGTCCGCAACGACCCACCGCCCGAACAAGCCGCCGACATCCTTGCGCAAAGAATAGCCGAAGGGAAGCTTCCATTGCCAAATTGGGACGAAAATGTCGAAAAATGGATATCCCGCGTCCGCTGGACGGCGCAAACCTTTCCCGACCATCCACTTCCGCAATACAACGACGATGACTACCTCAAAATCCTCCGCATCCTCTGCTACGGCGAAACCACCTATCGTGCCGTCAAGGCGAAGGACTGCCTAGACGCCGCACGACATCTTCTGCAGCCGAACGACATCCAATTCGTGGAATCCATGGCTCCCGCCCAAATCATCCTCCCGAAAGGCCGCCGCATGAAAATCGATTATGTGCCTGGCCAACCACCGAAAGGCCGCGCCCGCATACAGGACATCTACGACATGACGACCACTGTTCGCGTCGCTGGAGGGCGGATTCCAATTCTCATGGACATTCTCGCACCCAACAACCGCACCGTCCAAATTACGCAGGACATGGAGAGCTTCTGGGCTGTCCAATATCCCAAAATCAAACCCGCTCTCTCCCGCCGTTATCCGAAGCACGAATGGCGATGAGCTAACATCCTCAACAGTAAGATTTTTCACACAAGATACGGCCTGACCAGTTCCGACATCACTTCGTATGCAGCGAACAATATATGCGTCCCGTCTGGCCGTGCATATTCCGCAGCCAACTGCCCTGTATCATCCTTCAGCGCAGAATGATAGTCCATAAAACCGCAGGAATGGGACTCGGCCCATTGACGCAGCATCCCATTCAGTTCAACGATTTTCCCTTGATATTGAAAGCGGTTCCATTTGTCAGGACTGCGCAACGGCAGGACGCTACTCAAAAATACATCGATGTCGCGTTCCTTCATAATGGTTGCAAGCGTGGAAATCTGCGCCAACAACCGCTCATTCGGAGCATTTATCCCATTGATTCCGATTAACATAAACACGCGTTTCGGCGTATAGGGAAAGACGTCTTCCGACATACGAAGATACAAACCACTTGCATTGTCGCCGCCGATTCCTCTATTCAAAACACTTGTATTCGGAAAGAACTCATGCAGCGGCCATCCTGCCGTGATCGAATCGCCATAGAAGATATTCTGCACATGACCCACCCGCCCCTTCAGCCGACGGTAGTTATGCAGCAGCGCATGACATGGCTCGTAACTGTCGTAAAACGCCTGAATCGCGTCACAACTTTCTTTTGTAAACAATTCATTATAATTCACAATTCACAATTCACAATTCACAATTCACAATTCACAATTCACAATTCCCACGAATATAATATCTTATAACTAGCCACTAGCCACTAGCCACTAGCCACTAGCCACTACTATGGCAAGTCCAGGATAGCAGCGAGAATCAACTGCGTGCTGTACAGCAGGTTGAACATATCGACACGTTCGGGGATATCACCGCGAAGATGATACTGCGGATCGGCGTATGGCCATGAGCCTATGTTATTTATCGTATTGACATAGCCCGCTTTGATGTAACTGCCGTCATCATCGTTGACGTTTGGTTTGTCGCCAATGGTTACACACATCGGGAATCCATACTTTTCGTTTTCCTTCACCACGAACTCCGCCAGCTCCTTACCCTGTGGCGTACTGTAGCAGGCAACCATCGTCTTGATTCCAGCCGCCGCCGCTTCGTCGCTCTTGCCGCAGAGCGAGTCCTGATTCATGACGGCGATGATGTTGTCTCCTGCGGCCTTCGCCTCCTGAGCCATGACGAGGCTGTGCCATGGATGGTGCTCCTCGTTGCAGAACAAAACACGTATCGTGCGTTTATGCGGCAGTTTAGACAATACACGCACTAATTCCAGATTCGCCACCGCTCCGACCGCATTGTCATGCGCTCCAGGCGAATTGATCCAACTCATGGAATCCTTGTGGGAAATCAACTGGATGATTTCATCAGGCTTCTCCGTGCCGGGCAACGTCACTTGGATGCTGTTTGCATCATACCACGGATCGTCTTGGCGTGGCGAGTCATACCAATGATGCAACGGCTTGTTGCTGTTGCAGCGGAATGCCCTGATTTTGTTTGGATATTTCACCACCTGGTCTGAATATTTCTTCAGCTCCGCAAATATGAAATCATCGATTTCGTCCAACGAGTTCTTTTCATGCCAAGGGGCTGTGTAGGAGACAGTTCGGAACGTAAACGGATCGCGGCAGAAATAGAACAGGTCACGACGGAGGTTCTCAATCGAAACATAATTAAGAAAATCTTTGTTCATAGTTATAATACCTAATCTTATCGTTATGTAATTCAAAAGTTGTTATTGAACAGGAAAATCAAAGAACGTATCGGGATACGGTTCATCGATCAATTTGAAATGCCACCACTCCGTGGTGATGGTCTTGAAGCCGTGCGCCGTCACGACTTTCGCCAGCAGACGACGGTTGGCGCGCTGCTCATCCGTGATATCGGGGCACTCCGTATAGGAGACTGGCATGAACCAATCGAAACCGCCGCCCATATCGACAGGCGAGCCGTCCGGATGGACAATCGTCATATCGACTGCGCTGCCGCGCGAATGGGCGGAACGTTTGCTCAAGAAACCGTTTTCAAATATCTTATCCTTTTGCATCCCCTTGTAGAACAACGGATTACCCAAATCATTCGGATCTTGGCTCCAACGGATGAAATGATCGACAGCCTGTTGCGGACGATACGCGTCATAGATGAGAATGCGGTATCCGAGCCTTCGGAAATCCTCCGCAGCCGCAGCCAGCCCCTCCGCCGCAGGGCGCGACAGGCTTGGACGCGACGATAGATATCCGTCAATCCGTTTTCCGACAAAATTGTACTCCGAAGCATACCGCAAGTCGATGATTGCATCGGGAATGAGATCATTCAAATAAAGAAAATCAGCGTCCATGTTCCGTTCCTTTTTACTGGTTTTCACTAAATGTAGCGTGTTTTGCTCCATTTTCCACAATAAATCCCTTTCCTGTTGAATTAAAATCCACTTTTTAGTCCCAAATATTTGACAAGAACAATGGCACAATTAATTTATTCTTATAAATAAAACCATACTTGTCTTTAGTCTCATCGCCCTAAATAAAATAAAACCAAGGAGTCATCATGAAGAAACATTTCACTCTGATCGAACTGCTGGTTGTCATCGCCATCATCGCGATTCTAGCCGCCATGCTGCTGCCAGCCCTTCAGAAAGCCCGTGACAAGGCCTTCTCCATCTCTTGCACAAGCAATCTCAAGCAGGTCGCCTTGACAGAAATGATGTACGCCAACGACCACGGCAACATGGTCGTCTGGGGCTGGTGGGGTGGTGACGTCGCCAAAACATGGTATCAAGTATGGGATCAAAACGGATATCTCGGCGACAAGAAAATGATTGTCTGCCCCTCCAAGCCGGACTTGAAATACAGCAGCTATTACATCGGCTATGCGTGCAGCCGCAACCTCCACGGCAACTACACGACCTATCCGCTGTCGCAGATCGGCACGCCGTCCTTCACCTCCGACCATACGGATGCCCAGAACTGCGGCGATGCCGTCGCCGGCAATTACAATCCCTCCACATGGGTGAACATGGGCACCAAGGGCTGCCACTGGCAGTGGATGGCCCCCTATCTTGTCAATACGTCTAACGTCGTAAGCGGCGGCCCCTATTTCGGCACCGCCAATGATGACAACAACCGCCGCGCCGTTCCTCGCCATGGCGACAAGCAGGGCATGAACGTCAGTTTCTTCGATGGGCACGTCGCCTACATGACATGGCGCCAATTCTACGGCCCACTGCCGGACGGACTTACCGTTGGTGCGGATGACTGCCACTGGGACTGGAAATAATCGTCTGACAAAACTCTAAAGACATCAAAGCCCTGTGCATCAAATTGACGCGCAGGGCTTTTCATTGGCCAGGCTTCTGGATTTTTAGGCTTCCAGAACTCTAGGCTTTTGGTCTTCAAGGTCTTCGGGAACGAAATTGAACCGTGTCAGATTCCATTTCTCGATGATGCGGCAAAGCTTCTCCACGTAAGTGGAGGACGTGGCATAGCCGCCATCCTTGATGCATTGCGCAACTGACTTGTAATCCGTCAGTTCTGCAATTCCTTCATACCGCAGCTTGTCGCCGTTCTTCGCTCCGAGCAGATAGGCGGAATGATCCGCGATCGACGCTTCCACGCACGGATATTTGCGGAAATCCGCCGTGATGATGGAGATTTCGCCGACCTTGTACTCCTCCGTCGTCTTCTTCGTGTAGAACGACTCGCCATCCCACGCGGAACCGCCCCAGCAGTTGCCGGAAAGCGTCTTCTTCATGCCGAAGCAGTTGTTCGCATTCTGCGCAAGCTCCGACTTGCCGTAGGCGGATTCAAGAATGAACTGCGCCATCGAAACGGCCGCCATCACGCCATACGCGCGATGGTCCGCCGTGAACAACGGGCCAATCTTCTCTATAATCGCTTCTTCGGACAAATCCGCCAAATCCTTCGCCTGCAATTTTGTAGGATATTCGTCGCAATAGACGCCACCGCTGTCAAGCTTCGCCTTCACAGCCTTGCGGAACACGTCCATGGAAAGCGGCAGGTTCAATTGCGTCCACAGATGTTCGGGATCGACATGGCCGGACGCGACGCCGCGGTCATGCCCTTCCTTGTGGGAGATGATGACACCGTCCGCCAGCGGATCCAGACGATATTTCTTGCACAAATACGCAAATAGCTCCACGGCTGAGTCGAACGTGCGTTTCGCCATCGTCTTCGCTTCCTCTGGATTGGAGCACTCAAACGTCGCGCCATGCGTGTATTTCAGGCTGCCGGATTCGCACATCTCCACGCCGATATGCGTGTTGTTCACGCTGCCGTTCGGGCCTGACGCGCCATGCCAGCCACGATGCGCCCACGGCAATGTCTGATAGACGACTCCCGTCTCCGCGTCAATAAAACCATGGACACATGCCCGTTCATAGTCCGGTCTGTTCCACGACTTTACAAACGCCATGGCATGCGGCTGCGTGCATCCGACGGAATGCAGCATCAGCCCTTTCACTTCAATCTTCCGGCCAGTCTTGTAGCACGGATTCTTTGTTAGCAACGCGTCTTCGATTTTCAACGAACTCATTGTTTTGTATTCCTTTTTATACAGCTTCTTTTGTTTCGGATCATACCGCCAGTCATCGTCGGGAGAAAGCTTTACGTTTGCGACCCAACGCGTGTCGTCATAGAAGCCGCCTTTGCCCTGCCCGACGCCCCACACGGCGCGCATGCCGGCCAGCGACATCGTCACACGCCAATCCTCCTCATGGAACGCGGGGGCGTTTTTCTCCGGATAGACGGCCAGCGGCAGCAGTTTGCCTGGTCCGAAAAAGCGGATCATCGGCTGACGCGCCGTCGCGAGGCGGTTCAGCGCCTTGTAGAAAACCGTATCGCCGAAATATGGGCGTTCCTCCTGTTCCGACACATGCTCGAACATTGGCATCGGCTCCGAACAACCGTCCATGATGGAGAACATGATCTCCATTTCCAAACGGTTGAATCCCAAATCGTTCGGCAACTGTTCCAGCAGCCGTTCGAACGCTGGCGCCAAGA
>JAGCSE010000149.1 GCA_017964325.1 Victivallales bacterium
CACCGTTCTAGGCGCGCCAGCCGCCAAGGCGGCAACGGCGTGGATGAACGGCGGCGTCTCCTACATTCCGAAAACCAACGGCGAACGCAATGACGTCTATGAACGTTTCTTCGTGACCATCGGGCCGAAATTCGAAGAGCATCTGCCGAACATCCCGAACCCGCAGTCACCGTGGAAACATGTGGCGGGCAAGGTGTTGTGGACATATTATCCGGCCAGCGTCCGCGAAAAGGACAAGCAGTACTGGTATGCGTTCTGGCGGCACGGCCTGCGCCACTGCCTCGTGCGCGACCATGAAAACTGCTGGCGTGACGACGGCGAAAGCTTCACGTTCCGCATCAAGGCCGCCCCCAAAAAAGGCGGCGACCAAGGCTTCTACGACTATTCGCGCTACATGCAGGACACGCTCGGATTCTACTACGGGCCGTACAACAACTTCACGGATTTCGCCCCCGTAAACGAATATTGGAGCACGGACATGGTGGCTCGCACGGCGGACAACCAATTGATGCCCGCATGGGCCCGTTGCTATGCGCCGAAACCGCTTCGCGCCGTCGAATACTGCGAAAAACTTTCGCCGATCATTCAGGAAAAGTTCCATTTCAGCACGGCGTACTGCGATGTCCATACATCCGTAACACCTTGGGGGCGTTGCGACTACGACTGGCGTGTGCCCGGCGGCGGGACGTTCGCGCAGGTCTTCTACGCTTTCGGCGAAATCATGCTGCTGCAGAAGAAGGCGTGGGGCGGTCCCGTCTATTCGGAAGGGCCGCATTTCTGCTTCTACAGCGGTCTGACGGACGGCAACTATGCGCAGGACCGCTACTACAAGATCGCCGACCGCCCATGGCTCGTTGATTTCGATTTGCGGAAAATCCATGATCTGGAATGCAATGTCGGCATGGGCGACACAGGCATGTTCCTCAATGGGACGAAGGCCCGTGGCCGTTACGCCAACGACTGGTCCGCGCAGGTGGACCGCTTCCTGACGGCGACGGTGGCTTTCGGCCATCCGGGCCATCTCATTGGCAGTCCGAGAGATATGCGCATCGCCTTCAGAGGCTATTTCCTTCTCCAGCAGATCCAGTCGCGCTACACGCAGGTTCCCGCCACGAGCATCCGCTACGCCGATGGAAACGGCGGCCTGCACGACATCACGGCGGCATTGCTGAACGGCGCCATCAACCGCAGCCAGCTGGTGGTCGATTACGCGGACGGCACGCATGTCGTCGCCAACGGCAACATGGACGAGATGATGGACGTCACCCATCTGGGCTGTCGTTTCCATCTGGTTCCCAATGCTTTCGAATGCTGGACGGACGACGGGCTGAACACCGTTTTCTCCAATGAGCAGGACGGTTCGCGCGCAGATTATGCGGATTCAGAAGAATACATCTACATCGACGGCCGCAACAAATTCCATGCCTTCCCGAAGGCGGACGGCGTGGGAGCGGCGGTCTGCCGCGTCGATAAAGGAAACTACTGGGAGATCGTGCAATTGAATGGCGCGGACTGCGGTTTCGCAATCGACGGCGGCGACGCCCATGCGTTCGACTATGATTGCAAAGACTTGGGGGCAGCCAAGTTGCGCCGTTGCCGCGGGTTGCTCTACGTGGAGCCCGTCGAAGGCGCGTTCAGCTATCGGATCGACCGGACGTTCAGTACGCGGGAGACGCGGCTGACGTCGGACAAATATCTGATCGCGGCAGGCGAAGACGTCGTCATCCAGACACCGGACGGCCCTGTGACGAAGCAGTTCAGCGGAAAGCCTGGCGAACGCGTCTGGTTCAGACATGGCGACGATGACATCTGCTTCGTCATCGCCAATCTGCTGGACGTCAAAGCGTCGTTGGACAACGGCCGTCTGGTCTGCCGCCTTCGCAATCCGTTCCCGCATGACGTCAACGCGACGGCGACGCTCAATCTGACGAATGAAGAGAAGGCGGTCGCCATCGCTGCAAAAGGTTCCGCTGACGTGAGTTTCAATCTTCCGGAACCGACGGAGGAAGGCAAGAAACCGCTGTCCGTGACGTTCCGTTCGGGGAAGGTGGAATATGTCTGGAAGGGCACGCTCGCCTGTGATCTTGTCCACAAGATCGTCTATGACGGCTTCATGAAAGACTTCAAGCCAGGCGCGAGAATCCGCGTCAAAGGCGGCGAAGAGGAAGCGTTCGACATGACAGAAGTCGGCGCGCATTGCGAAATCGCTGGCATGTCCTGCGGCGGCGTGTATAAAGACGCATTCTTCATGCATCCGCCATGGCAGAAAGGCAAGACCGGCTGCGCGTACGCACGCGTTGAGACGACACTGCCAGACGAAGACGAACTCGTCTTCCAGGCGTCGCTCGGCAAGCGTGACAGGACGGACATCGGCGACGGTATCCATTTCATGTTTTTCGTCGCGGCGAAAGGCCAGCCGGAGACGTTGCTGGGCGAAACGACGCTTGCGGAACATAAATGGATTCCGTTCACGGCGGATCTGTCCAACTGGCGCGGCAAAAAAGTGACCATGCGGCTTGTGTCGGACGTCGGCCCCACGGGCAATTCGACGGGCGACCATGCGGCCTGGGCGGATATGGTCATCCGCAAGAAAGAGAAAGTTCTCGCCTATCGGCTCGATTAGTGGTTAGTGGTTAGAAATCTAGAGGGCTAGTGGCTGGCAAATGTGAGAGCTTCCTTTTGGGAGGAATGTGATGGCTGATAAACTGCGTCCAAAATATCATTTTTCCATATCCGGCAACGGCAATCCAGGCGATTCCAACGGGGCCTTCTGGGATGGCCACCGCTATCATTTGATGTATCTTGTCAAACGGGATGACGGCTACCGCTGGGGGCATGTCTCCAGTACAGATATGGTTGATTGGGAAGGACATCCAGATGCCATTGGTCCAGGCGAAGCAGAGCCTGGCGGCTGCTTTTCCGGCGGTGGTTTCATCGACCGCGACGGCATGGCCTATCTGACCTACTGGATGCTGTGGGGGCCGCGCGGTTTGGGCATCGCGAAAAGCCGTGCGCCGTTCGACCAATGGGAGAAACTTCCGCAGAATCCAGTCGTCAAAAGCACGGCATGGGGCTGGACGAAAGATATCGGGCCGGATGGCAAGGAGCGTGTCTATGCTTCAGCCGATCCGTCGAACATCTGGAAATCCAATGGAAAATACTATTTCGTCGCAGGCAATCTGTGTCTTTTGAACGATTTGGGACGAGCGGCGGACTCGCCTGAAAATCTAAAGGGTGATTGCGCTTATCTGTTTGAAAGCAAAGATCTTGAGCATTGGGCCTACAAAGGGCCGTTCTACAAACGGAAGACAGATTCATGCCGCGCGGAAGGCTGGACGGACACGGATGAAGACTGCATGTGCCCAAGCTTCCTGCCATTGCCGTCGTCGCCAAACGGCGGTGCCATGACGGACAAATATCTATTGTTGTTCATCAGCCACAACCACGGCTGCCAATATTACATCGGTGACTATCACGGCGATACGTTCAAGCCGACAAAACATGGCCGCATGACATGGCATGACAAGTCGTATTTCGCTCCTGAGGCGTTGATTGATGGCAAAGGGCGGCAAATTGTATGGACATGGTTGTTGGACAATCCGTCTGATGATTATGCAAGATACGGCTGGAGCGGCGTTTATGGTCTGCCGCGCTCTTTATGGTTGCGGGAGGACAGAACACTCGGCATCGCGCCTATCGACGAGTTGAAACGCCTGCGAAAGAATGAAAAATCGTGGACAGATTTGCGGCTGGTTGATGGCGAAACCAAGCCATTGGAAGGCTTCACAGGCGATTGTTGCGAGCTTGAACTGACGATGGACAATGCCTTCGCCTTGAATTTCGCGTTGAATGTACGTGTCTCCAACGATGGAAAAGAAAAGACGGTCATCCGCTATGATGCTGAGACAAAGGAACTTGTATTCGATGCGTCATCCAGCAGTCTGGAGCCGTTCGACGGTTTCAAGGAGCATGTCGATGTCGAATGCGCGCCGTTTGCGTTAAGGGAAAACGAACCGCTGTCGTTGCGTGTATTCGTCGATGGCCCCATGGTGGAGGTTTTCGCCAATGGACGGCAGGCGATTACACGCCGGGTCTATCCGACACTAGGAAGCAACGGTATGTCCGTTACCGCCTCAAATGGTTCTGTTGTCATTTCCAAAATAACGGCATGGGAGATGGCTGCCATTTGCACGGGAAATTGACGCTGTTCGTGACCAGAGTTTATGGAAAATATTGTGATTTTGCTTTTTCATGGTAAATTTTGATTGTAATCTATAAAATGGTTTTGAAAAAGCAACAAACATGAGGAAAAGATGAACAGGCATTTGCTTTCGACATTGATTTTGAGTTCCTGCATTGCCATGGGGCAGGTCGCGGAACCGAAGGAAGTCATTCTGGATACGGATATTATCGGCGACATCGACGATACATGGGCGTTGGGCATGCTGCTCAATTCGCCTGAACTCGACCTGAAGCTGATCAGTACTGGTACGGGAAATCCACTGCTCCGCGCAAAATGCGTGGCAAAGATGCTGACACAATTGAAGAGGACGGACATTCCGATTGCCGTCGGCTTGTACAGTTCCGTCAACGCCTTGAGCAAGAAGCAGTTATGCTGGTCGGCGGATTATGATTTGACGATGTATCAAGGCGATGTCGATTTTAATGGCATTGATGCGATTATCGAGACGTTGGAGAATTCCGATGAGCCGACGCTGATTTGTATTGGGCCGTTGGCGAATATCCAACAGGTCTGTCTGCGCCGTCCGGATTTGTGTGAAAAGACAAATCTTGTAGCTATGGCAGGCTCCGTCTATAAAGGCTACACGCCTAAACAAGCGCAGGCAGCAGTGGCCGAATGGAATGTCAAATGCCAGATTCCCGAAGCGCAGACGGTGTTTTCCGCGAATTGGAAATCCATCACGATCACGCCGTTGGACACCTGCGGGTTCGTCCGCCTGAAAGGTGAACGCTACCAACGGATGAAGGATTCGCAATCGCCTGTCGCCAAGATGATTGTGGAAAATTATCGCCATTGGCTCGGCAAGCCTGACAAGACGGACGAGACGGAAAGCTCCGTGCTGTTCGACACGGTCGCCGTCTATTTGTCTTACACTCATGATAATCTTGTCATGAAAAAGCTCAACATCGAAATCGACGATCAAGGCATCATGCGGCTGGACACGCCGAAAGCCAAGCCCATGCTGGTGGCCGTCGATTGGGTGAATTTGGATGCCTACGAAGAATATCTGGTGAAGCGGCTTACAAAATAATATCTATTTGGCTGGATATTTTAGAGCTTCTAATGCTTCCAGAGTATCTAGTTTTTTCTATAGTACCTATGATAATTGGCTTGATTCTTACCATGGCGACGGGCCTGTTGTGGTGCGTCATCGGTTCGTTGTTGACGGCGGCGCGGCGGGGAGGCTGCCGCGTCGATCATTTCTATGTCGTAGCCTCGCTGGGTGCGCTTGCAGTACTTATTCCGTATCAATTAATTACGGGTACGTTGATTCCTACGGAGTGGTCATGGCCCATCGCATGGTGCATCATCGGCAATGCGCTTTTCAATGTGGTGGCGAATTTCTTCGCCATGCTGACGCTTGGCAAGGGCAATGCCGCCGTGTATTTTGGTCTGTGCCGCATGGGCTTCGCCGTCTCGTTCGTCTGGGCTGTTCTAGTCTGGGGCGAGAAGACGACCTTCTATAACGTAACAGGCATCGTTTGTCTGATAGCAGCCGTCTTCCTGACTGCGAAGGGGGGCAAACAGGACAGTGCAGCAGACAGCAAATGGAATCACAAATGTCTGGTATTATGTATCATATCGCTTCTTGCGGGTGGCGCGGCGCAACTCTGCCTGATGCAGGCGGAACGGCTCCACGGTACGAACCTTCCGTTTTTGACGAAATCGGAACTCCTGTTGGTCACGTATGCCATCTGCTTCGGCATCGGCACGTTGGCGGTCAGAAGCAAGGAGCGTGTGAACATGGCGGTATTGCTGAAGACAGGGCTGGCATGGTCGGTGGTCGCGGTCACATCATACGGATGCCTTTTCGCGGCACTGCATCGCATGGGTGAAATTGGCCGTGGAGGCATCTTGTTTCCCATCGCCTGTGCGACGCAGATTCTTTCGTTCTGCGTCGCGACTCCGATTCTGTTCCACGAACGGTTCACACGACAGCAGATTGCGGCGATTGCGCTCATCGTCATTGGAATTTTCGCTGCCGCTTCGTCTCGCAAGAAGGACGAAGCGCAGCAAAAGGCATTCAACCTATGGCGAGAGGAGCGAACCGTTTTTGTTGTCAGAAGCCAAAAGACCGAATAAGAAGGGGAAAATCAACTCTTTAAGATATCGACCAATGTGCGGATGCTTTGATCCCACTTGGAATCAAAGCCGCCTTCTGGCTCGAAGGAGAACCATGCGTCGTAGTTCACTTCGCGGAGCATGTCGCGGATGAAGGTGTAGTCTGGATGGCCTTCGCCCGTTGGGCAGTACTTATATGGGCGCGGATAATCAGGCGGAGCCGGAACATGCGATTTCACATGGACATGCGCGACTTTTTCACGTAGTTTCATGATGGCGGTGTGCGGTTCGTCGCCACAAGTGATGAAATTGCCGCCGTCGAACGTGATACGCATATTCGATGAATGGACCTCCTGTAGCGTGCGCACAAGCGAATCGCCTGAATTGCACATCTTTCCAGCATTTTCAATGCTGAACAGAATGCCTGCTTCTTGCGCGAGGGAGGCAGCTTGGTTGAGGCCGTCCATATAGCGTACGAATGCTTCTTCGCCTTCGTTGCCATGCTGGCCGCCATGGCTGAACAGGTGGTTCACGCCGAGAAAATGGCAGGCATCCAAACCAGCACGGACGGTATCCAGCGATTTAGCACGGACTTGCGGGTCAGGAGAGACAAGATCCGTTGGAATGCAATAAACGGTCGGAGTAAGTCCAAGGTCGTCAAGAACAGCCTTCATGTCTTTTAGCGACATGGACGTTCTGTTTAGAAACATCTGGAAGATATCGACACCTTGGAGGCCGACGGATTTCCATTCAGCGAGCTTGGCTTTCCAATCCCACGGCTTTCCATCGGGCCCGCAGTCGTTCATCAACATCACACTTGGTTTGATCATAGTGATTCCTGTTTTTGTAACTATTTGTTATTTAATAAGATAATTATCGTGATAAAATCATGTTCCCTGAGCGGAAGCGATGCCCTTCCAAGATTTTGTCATGGATAAGACGTTGCAGAGAAGTTTTTTGTGGGACCTTATCCAATGGGAGGTCAGGGTCGCCAAAAACGCGTTCGCGGGTCTGCCAATCGTTACTTCCTGGACTTGGATAGAGGTGGAACAGCGACTGGAAGCGAACGATGTTGGAGGTCGGCGGCAGGAAATCCTGCAATGTCGGATCAAGCAGCCATGAACCACAGGCGAATCCCTTGAAATGGAATTCTGGGCAGTATCTTGGGAAGAAATCGCGGGCCTGCTCGATTGCCGCCTTGCATTCGTCGTAGTCGAGCGGAGCACAGGCGGGAATGTGGATTCCGAGCATAGGATCGTGCGGTTGAACGAACAGCGACCATTCATTCAACGGTAATGTGACGGTCTTGTTTGCGAGGCGACCATTGGGGAGGGCAGGGTATCCCGTGACGGAAGTGTCTGTCTCCGTAAATGTTGTCGTGAATGAAGGCGACTGGTCTTCCTGACAGAAAAATCCATCCGAGAAGACTTTTTGGTCTGGTGGCGCGAGAATGGCGAGCTGGCCGTCACCGTTGTGGCGGTAGATGATGAACGGTGAATGGTAGGTGGAGAGCTCGAATTCCAGTCGGTGGAGGCGGAAAATTCGTGGGACGACGTGATTGGACATCCATGATTTGTCACAGCCCCAGCAGCCGTGCATCTCTTTATGGTATTGTGTCCAGACATTTACGACGGAGAGTGAGTCCCGCAGAATGTTTTCGGGAATGCCACGTTGTTTGTACCATGCTTGGACGTGTGGGAATGCCGCCAGATTGACGATGGCAGGGAAAAACGTGCAGCCCAGCGGCGTTACTCGCCATGGGACGCCTTGCTCCTTTAGTTCGTGGGAGGCGATGTGAAGCATCCAGTGGCAATGCCATGCCAATCGCACAAGTGCTTCGTTTGCACGGATTTTTGCACCGCATTCCATAAATACGGGCACGGCCTCTTGGCAGAGGCACGCCATGTCCGCCATTTTTTTCAGATAGTCCTCTTGCAGAAAATAGACACCGTCCGTTGGAAAGCTCGGCTGGGAGTATTGCCAAGTGGCGTTTAGTTGGTCGATGGCTTCCTGAGACAGTTCAAGTTGAGATAAGATTTTGGTATTCATTTTGTTAAGAAAACAGCATGGAAGACAGCGGCGATGCTGTACCGCAGTAATCCTGCAAAAGTTTTTATGAAATGATTGTCGTTTCCGTAAAAAACATCATATTAATGTGTGGTTTAGTAAGGAAAATGCAACAAAAAAAGGTGCGATTATGATGAAAGATTTTACGTCTCCAAAGGATTTTCTGGCAGTCAACAGAATACAACATGACGAAACGGCGGCTGGCTGGCGGTTGGAGGCCTGTGGCATATCTGTTGAAATACCGCGTGATTTGCGGACGGTGCGGTTTTCGCACAAGGCGACATGGGAGCTGAAATCAAGCGCATCTTCCATGTTGGTCGCAAAGGATGGTAGGAAGATTGACATGGATTTTTCGGATGCGAAAAACTGCTGCACGACTTGGGAGGAATTCGGCGCGGTCGGCGGCTGGAGAATCTGTCTGGACGGCTTCGTGAAGGACGGTGATGAACTGAATATGGGCGTTGTCCTTTTCATTGGAATGGATTGGCAGACAGGTGATATCATTTTGGAATTCAGAGCGTTGGAGAATCAGAACGAACGTGTGAAGGAGTGCCGTTGGCCTGGCGGTTTTGCGGAAAGTTGTGTGGAGACGATTGTCCTACCGTTCATGCAGGGCATGCTGATACCGAAGGATTGGCCGCAGGAAGTGGTTGGCTATCCAGACACACTTGACCCTGAATCAGGCATTTATCTCGCTGATACGCGGATTCTTACGATGCCGTGGTGGGGCGTGGAGAACGGTGGGGCCGCTGCCATGATGATTGTTGAGACGCATGATGATTTTGGCGTCGTGTTCCATCATCCGAAGGGTGGTCCGACACAGCTGGAGACACGGTTCATTCCGCAGTTGGGGGAATTTCGCTATGCACGCCGCATACGCATAAAAGCCTTTGCCGAAGGAAATTATGTAACGATGGCAAAGGCGTATCGTGAATATGCGAAGATGACAGGGCATTTCATGTCACTGCAGGAGAAGATCGCGCGTTCGCCGAAAGTCGCGAAGATGATTGGAAGTGCCGTCATCCACTGTGGTATCCTGTATTGGTACCAGCCGGACACGCGGTCGTACAACAGGAATAATCCCGAAAAAAACCATCAGTATCTACCGCCTAAGGAGATAGTCGAGAAGCTTGGCAAGTTGTATGATAATGGCTTGCGGGACGCATACTTGCATCTAGACGGATGGGGCTTCTGGGGGTACGATTCACTTGAGCCGGACTCCATTCCAATCGGCGCAGAAGCAGGCGGCGCAGCCGGTGTGAAGGCCATCAACGACAAATGCCATGAACAAGGCTACTTATTCGCCCTACATCAGCAATACCGTGACTACTACGAACGGGCGGCAGGATATAATACCGACCACCATGTCCGCCATTTCGACGGCTCCCATTGGCTAGGCAACTACTGGTGTGGCGGCTATAACGGCTTCATCTGCAACCGTTTCTCGCCTGATTTCGTACGCCGCAACAACCGCTATTTCGCGGCGGCGGGACTGGAATTGGACGGTACGTATCTGGACGTGTTCTCCGTCGTGCAGCCCGATGAATGCACGCATCCTGAACATCCCGTTACGCGGACAGAGTCAAAGGCGTACCGTGCAGAGTGCTTTGGGTACATCCGTCACGCTTGGGGCGTTGTAAGTTCCGAAGAGGGACAGGATTGGACGATTCCATACATCGACATGGTCCATCATCTGCCGTTCAGTTTCGCCATCGACGGCAGCGGTGACTGCCAGGGTGTTCCCGTGCCGTTGTTCAATCTTGTCTATCATGACGCATTGATTACGCCATGGGCATCGTCGCATCAGCCCAGCCCAGGCAGTTGGATTCCCAAAGACAGGATCCCATATCTCTGCGGTCTGCTGAACGCTGGCATCCCGTATGTATCATTGGATGCGACAGCAGATGAAATCGCTGATTTGCAGCCATGGCGCGACCTCAACAAACGCGTCGCTTTGCTGGAGATGACAGACCACCGCTTCCTCAGCAACGACCGCCTGGAGGAGGAGACGACCTTCGCCGACGGCACAAGCGTCCGCGTCAATCATCGCGATGGCAAGTGGGAGATTTTGCATAAATAACTGTATAGTATATATAATTTCAAATAAATTATATATAATTCTAGGGTTGGCTATAAATTGAAACCGAAATTCCTGACATTGCTGATATGGATTTTCTGTCCATCTTCTTCCACATCCAATTCCTGTTCAAGATTATATAATTTCGCTCCAGGCGTTTTAAGCATGAAACTGCCATTCCGTCTGTAAAGCGTAAATCCCTTTAGCGCGGACGATATAGCCTCTAGGTCACAGCATTGCCATACACAGGCGAAGATTTCAGGCAGATTATCGTCTCTTTTTAGAATTAATGACCGAATTGGATTCCTAACGCAGTTCATACACATTGTGCTGCTAGACTTTTGGGGGCATGTCTGTATTTTCATGGAAAGGCGAATATCACCAAAATTTAAGGTAGCCGCACCTTGTGAGATGTCGGTCTTCTCTCCTTGTTTTATGCATGTATCGCCGTTGTTTACCAAAATTCCTCCCCTGCTTAAGCTTTCTATTACAAGCCTTCCCCCTTCATTATAAAGAATTGCATGATGACGGCTTACGGTTACAGTCGGAAATTGATCGTAAGCCGTATTCCTATGCCAATCCACAAGTGCGATGTCATTGTCTCTAAAACGCCCAATGGAGATTTTGTCATTTGCATATACACGTATTAAGAATTTTTCGAATTCCAAGGTAAGTTTTTGATAATTATCTGGATACGAATATCTATTTTCTGTGGTTATCGGCTTTCTGTCTGGCCAGGTAATGTTCAGAATTTTTTCTTCATCAGCATCTATATGCTCGTCATTTGTTCTTATTTCATTGGTATTGGAATTGATTATGGTGAAACGATATGTGCCTTTTCGCTTTACTGGATAACAAAAAGGCTTGTTTGACATTCCCTTTAGATTGCCAATCTCATTCCCTTCCAATAAAATCTGGCAATTTTCATTTGAATAGAATTTGAATATTGCTGATGATTTTCCAGCCTTGTCTATTTCGGTCCACATTTGCAAGTCGGCAGGAAATCTGTCCTTTATAATTCTATCAACAGATTCCTCAAACAAAGATGTCTTATTCAGTTCTGAAATCTGCTCATTTGTTATTGGAATCAAGGTTTCTGGCAAATTATCGGGGAATGACCATAAACTAGGCGCGTCTGCGACTGGCACTATTTTCCGCTTTTGCTTCAATGCGTATTCGATTTCTGTTCGTACCCAATCATCATTATTTATGCAATTGTCAAGTGAACCTTCTGTAAGCATCAATATGAAAATTGGAGCCTCATCTATTGCCTCGAATATCTTTGTGTCAAATTGTCCGTCACGAAGAGAATCATAGTCGAAGAAAACATTGTACCCGCGTGCTTTCAATGCCTGTTGGAGTAATCGTGCATCATTTGCTCCAGTCTTTCTGCGGTAACTTAAAAAAATATCGAATGTCATTAGTCTTATATCTCCACCTTTACGGTACAATCACACAAAGAATCAAAAAGCAACAAATTTCCAGTATTCAGGATGCCATCCTGTCCTGTGTTTTTTGATTATATGGAATGTGTGTCGGAGTCATGTTGATTTGGTTGATGAAAGTGCGTCGTCTGGTATTGTTTTTCTAATTGCGGGAATCAGCTCACGAATTGGCGTATAATGATTAACGAAGATACTTTTTATCTTATCTTTCGCAATCCTCCGTGGATTTAATCCGATGGAGACTATATTGCATTTCACAATGTGCTTTATGATAAAATTAATCGTTTGTTGCTGATTTTCAAGTCCCAATCGCTCATTTACATTGGTGAATATTGCGTCTTGGTGACGGGGATTAGTGTCTAAATTGTCATGAAACTGCAAAACTCGCCATATAGTGTATATTTCCATTTCTTTTGAGATATCTCATGTCAATAAAAGGAAGGGATGTTAAGCTTTTTTCAAAAAGAAATAATGTAATTAAAAGTCGCCTCACTGGAAAACATAATATTTCCAGAGAGGCGACCTTATATATTCTTGATCTATTTGCCGATTTTAAAATTCGCCGTTGTTGCCGCCACGGCCAGGACCACGACCGCTACCAGGACCACGACCGCCGCCAGGACCACGACCGTTGAATCCGCCAGGGCCGCCGCCGAATCCGCCACCGAAACTCATGACTTCGTAAATCTCACGAACAGCTTGCGCGGCGGCATTGTTGGCGTATTGGTCAAGAAGAGCTTCGCGAACCTGTCCATTCAACTGCATGAGTTCACGGCCAGTCTCTGCCATGGCACGCCAGTCACCGTTATTGTTTTGTTGCTGTTGCAGCAACTGCTGGTAACGCTCGACCGCTTCGCGCTGTTCGGCGGTCATTTTGGAGGTGTTGACCCGTGCGAAGAAATCATTGCGCTTATTCTGACGTTCTTCACGTTCCTTGCGTTGTTTTTCCTGTGCCGCCATTATCTGTTCATAGCGTTCGGGGTCTTCTTCCTTGAGGCGAGCCATCGCTTCCTGCGGATTGAAATTGCCGCGTCCACCGCGGTTCCAGCCACGACCGCCACGATCTCCGCGTTCTCCACGCTCTCCACGCTCTCCACCGTTGGCCTTCATTCGGTCATATTCCTGTTTCATGGATGCAAGATCGGATTTGAGGCGTTCATTTTCTTTCTTTAGCTCTTCTGTCTCATTGGATTCAATCATGCGCTGCTGCGCAACTTTCAGTTTTTCATTTTCCTGCTCCAGCTTTTTGGCAGCTTCCTGTGCACCATCCAATTCCGCCGTCTGTTCTTTGACTTGCGTCTGCAAGGAGGAATTGTCCATGTAGAAAAATACCGCCGCTCCGCCGCACAAAAGTGTCGTCACCAAAAAAACTCCCATCAATGTCGTTTTCAATTGTTCGCTCATTTTTCCTTACCTTACTTTTACGATACTCTATGAATTTCGATGATTTTTTACCTTTATAAATCTATAAACGTTAAAATCAAACAAATATTGTATTGATATTCATCTTTTTATGGATTTTTTGAAACAGAAGGCGATTACTCTTGATGTGGAAGCATGGAGGCTTAGAGACGGCTTTTTTGTCTGGAAATGATAAAAATCTTTCAATGTATGGATTATTTTCTTTATCTCAAGCTATATTATATAAAGGAATATCATCATCTGTCACCAACACATTTCAAACGGGAATCGATTCATGGAATCCGTAAGACGCGTATTTGTCGAAAAAAGACCAGGTTTTGACATTGAGGCGCAGCATCTGCTGGCAAGCCTTCGTGAAGATCTCGGCATCAAATCAGTCAAAACCCTCCGTATTTTCAAGCGTTACGACTTTTCGGGCGTGACGGATGCGGAGGCGAAAGCCGCCAAGGATTCCATCCTCTCCGAACCGAACTGCGATTTCGTCTATGACGAAACACTGCCCGCCATGAACGGTCTCCAGCTCTTCGCCGTCGAACCGCTGCCCGGACAGTACGACCAGCGGGCGGACTCTGCTGCGCAGTGCGTTCAGCTCCTCACACAGAAGGAACGTCCAGTATTCAGAACTGCAACGGTTTATGCCTTTGACAAAGACATTCCGGCTTCCGATTTCGACAAAATCAACAAGCATCTCATCAATCCTGTCGAAGCTCGCCAAGCTTCTCTTGACAAGCCTGATACGCTCGAAATGAAAGCCGACCGACCCGCAGATGTCCGCATCATCGACGGTTTCCGACAATTCACCAAGAAGCAAATCGAAGACATGGTAAAGGAGCTAGGCATGGCCATGTCCGTCGAAGACCTCGCCTTCTGCCAAGAATATTTCCGCGACCAGGAGAAGCGCGATCCATCGTTCTCCGAAATCCGCGTCATAGACACTTATTGGTCGGACCATTGCCGCCACACGACGTTCCACACGGCCATCGACGAAGTCGAGTTCGAACTTTCGCCGCTCACCATGCCCGTTATGAACGCCTATACACAGTACAAGGCTCTTCGCAAAGATCTTGGTCGGCAAGATAAGACACTCTGTCTCATGGATATAGCTACTATTGGCGCACGCGAACTTAAATGTCGTGGCAAGCTCGACAATCTTGATGCATCGGACGAAATCAATGCCTGTTCCATCGTCATCACCGCCGATGTTGACGGCGAAAAGCAGGAATGGCTCGTCATGTACAAAAACGAAACCCACAACCATCCCACGGAAATTGAGCCGTTCGGTGGCGCGGCAACCTGCCTCGGCGGGGCTATCCGCGACCCGTTGTCAGGACGTTCCTACGTTTATCAAGCCATGCGCATTACGGGTGCAGCCGACCCGCGAGCATCATTGGAAGACACGTTGCCAGGCAAGCTGCCGCAGCGGCAAATCGTCCGCACCGCCGCCGCAGGTTACTCCTCCTACGGCAACCAGATCGGACTGCCCGCTGGCAAAGTACATGAAATCTATCATCCGGGCTTCATGGCGAAACGCTTCGAACTTGGCGCTGTCATCGCGGCGGCTCCGCGCGAAAACGTCGTCCGTGGTGTTCCGCAACCCGGCGATGTCATCGTCCTGATCGGCGGTCGCACGGGACGCGATGGTTGCGGCGGCGCAACTGGTTCCTCCAAGGCTCATACGGGTGAGTCGCTCAAGACCTGTGGAGCGGAAGTCCAGAAGGGTAACCCGTTGACGGAACGCAACATCCAACGACTCTTCCGCAATCCGGATTTTTCAAAACTCGTCAAACGTTGCAATGATTTCGGCGCGGGCGGCGTCTGCGTCGCCATCGGTGAACTCGCCCCTGGCCTCAGCATTGATTTGGACAAAGTCCCCAAGAAATACGAAGGCCTTGACGGAACGGAACTTGCAATTTCCGAATCTCAGGAGCGCATGGCCTGTGTCTTCACGAAAGAAGATGTCGCCAAAGCCATCGCCCTAGCGGCGGACGAAAATCTAGAGGCGACGCCTGTCGCCGTTGTTACGGAAAATCCGAGACTTACGATGACATGGCGTGGCAAGACCATCATCGACATCGCCCGTTCCTTCCTGGACACCAACGGTGTTACGCAGCACGCATCTGTCTTCGTCGAAGCTCCTTCCAAAGAAAACGATCCCTTCACGGCCACGCCTGACTGCGTAAAGAACACGTCTTCAGTCCACGACGCTTGGCTGGCCAATCTGCAAGATCTCAATGTCTGCTCGCAGAAAGGTCTTGTCGAACGGTTTGACGCGACGGTCGGTGCCAGCACGGTCATCAGCCCATACGGCGGCAAAACACGGCTGACGCCCAATGAGGCGATGGCTGCCAAGCTACCCGTTGCAGGAAAGACAAATACCTGCACGCTCATGTCTTACGGATATGACCCATACCTCTGCGAATGGTCGCCGTTCCATGGTGCGCTTTATTCCGTCATCGAAGCTATCGCCAAAATCGCGGCGGCGGGCGGCGATCCGACACAGGTTCGAATGTCCTTCCAAGAGTATTTTGAACGGTTGAACGACGTGCCTGAAAGTTGGGGCAAACCGTTTGCTGCATTGCTTGGCGGCTTGCGTGGCCAGTTGGAATTCAACGCCGCTGCCATTGGCGGAAAAGACTCCATGTCAGGGACTTTTGAAAACATCCATGTCCCGCCGACACTTGTCGCCATCGGTGTCGCCGTACAGGATGCCGCTAACGTCTGCACGCCTGAATTCAAGGGGGCGGGTCATCGTGTCCTTCTCCTCCCTGTCATCAAGAGTGATTATGAGATGCCGCATTTCGACATCCTGCGCGACAACTACAACTTGCTCCATAAGTGGATAACAGCCGATAAGGCAGTCATTTCCGCCCAAACCATAGGTCGTGGCGGCATGGCTGCTGCCATCTCCAAGATGGCTTTCGGCAATCTCATCGGATTCGAATTCCACAAAAACTGGAGCCATGCCTCCGAAGATTATTTCAAACCGAATTTTGGCTCCGTCATCGTTGAAGTCTCGCCTGACTGGAAAGACGAACTGCCTGGAGCCATCGAGCTTGGGAAGACCATCGACAAGCCAGTCATCATTGTCAATGAAAAGACGTCCATAACGCTGGACGAGGCTATCGCCGCTTGGACCAAGCCGTTGGAAACAACCTTCCCGACTTCCGCGCAGCCACCAGCTGCGGCAAAGCCTGTTTGGCAGCCCTACACGAAAGGCGGCAAACGCAAGACGACTCTTTCGTCTGTCGCCAAGCCACGTGTGTTCATTCCTGTATTCCCCGGCACGAACTGCGAATACGATACGCAGCGCGCCTTCGAACGGGCGGGAGCCGTCGTGACGCCTGTCGTCATCCGAAACCTCAACCCACAAGCCATTGAAGATTCTATAACCGACATATTATCAGCGGTTAACAATGCACAGATCATTGCCTTCCCAGGTGGCTTCTCATCAGGCGATGAGCCTGACGGTTCCGGCAAATTCATCGCCACGACATTCCGCAACCCACGCATCGCGGAAGCCGTCCAGAAGCTCCTCAATGAACGCGACGGATTGGCGATCGGCATCTGCAACGGCTTCCAGGCCCTCATCAAGCTCGGCCTTGTCCCGTACGGACAGATCAAGCCGCAGCTCGCGCCCGATGATCCAACACTGACGTTCAATACAATTGGTCGCCATGCCGCTACGACGGTTAACACGGTCGTAGCCTCCAACCTCTCGCCATGGCTCATGTATGTCAAGCCAGGCGATGTCCACGCCATTCCGATCTCGCACGGCGAAGGTCGCTTTGTTGCGACGGCGGAACAGATTGCATCGTTCGCCGCCAACGGACAGATTGCATTCCAATACTGCGACCTCGACGGCAAGCCCGCCGCCGAAATGCCGTGGAATCCCAACGGCTCCGCCTGCGCCATCGAAGGCATCACCAGCCCTGACGGTCGCGTACTCGGCAAGATGGGCCATTCTGAACGCGTCGTAGATGACCGCATCTGCATCAACGTGCCTGGTAGCCATGAGCAAAAGCTCTTCCAAGCTGGCGTTGATTATTTCAAGTAGAGTAGGTTTTATGTTGAAAATGAAGTCATTCTTGAGCACGATGATAGTCTCCTTGAGCTTGATGAGCATGGCGGGGCCTCTTGCAGAAAAGGATTTGGAGGCCATCAAAAAGCACATCAAGCGAGAGGGCGAAGTGAGCGAATGGACGTGGGTCTTCTTTGGAGATTCCATTACCCACGGTGCCTTGCATACTTACGGATGGCGAAGTTTCCCCGAAATCTTTGAGGAGCGGCTGCGTTTTGAAATGAACCATGTGATGGACTATGTCATCAACAGCGGTAACAACGGTGACAACAGCGGCTCATGCCTCAATGAACATCATTACCAACGGCGCGTGACACGCTACCAGCCGCAGGTGGTCATCATTCTCATCGGCTGCAACGACATTGTCACGAAACCTATTCCAGTTGTAAAAGACAACATCACCAAATTTGTCAAACGGCTCCGCAGCGACGGTATCATTCCTGTTCTGCAAACTTACAATACGATCAAATTCATTGAAAATCCAGATTCTGACTACATCCGCCGCATCATGGTTCGCTATGGAAAGTTTGATGAATTCAACAATGCTTTGAGACAGATTGCAACAGAACAGGATATCATTCTGGTCGATAACTACAAGCGATGGAAATTCTATACGACGGAACCCTCCATCATGGATTTCTGGACGGATGATCCCCTCCATCCCAGTGCCAGAGGCCATCTTGAAATAGCCAATGAAATCCTGCGTACCTTCGGCATGTATGACGCTACCAGCAAATGCTGTTCCGCCATCGCTGGCGGTTCCAATCCACCAGAAGTGGATGCCGCCCTTAGGAAAATTGAGACAGCGAAGTGATGAATTGATAAAAAAATGCTTTTTTTTGCGTAATTTTGAATAATTCAAAATTATATGAAATTTAAATGAATATCATATTTATTGAAAGACATCTAAGAAAAACGGTTAAGGCGTAATATATGTCTTTACTTTTGTATTACTATTGTTTTTCCACCATCCCGAACTCAATTCTATTCCCAAGCCTTTAGCGTATAAGTTGGCCCCCAGTTTTTCAAGATCATGACAGAGGAGAATCCTGCGGCGGATAGGGCTTCTGTTTCATGTTCAACGGTCAACGGCGTGTCATAGTGGTAGAATTCATCATTCAAAATGTTCTGTTCTTTTTTCAGTCGAAGCAACTCCGCTCGACGACGACGTTCCTCTTCATCTGACAGTGCAAAATAATCTGTCAGAATAAAGTATCCGTCAGGCTTCAACGCTTTTCGAACTTTTTCATACAGAGGGATTTTTTCCTCTTTCGTGAAATGATGAAGCGACTCGATGGATACTACTGCATCAAAGTAACTTACATTAAACGGCACATCAAAATACGATCCTAAAATCAATGTCAGTGTTTTATCTGGAAACTTTTTGCGCAATGCATCAAGCATTCCAGATGCAAGATCTATGCCTGTTATTCTTGCTGTTGGAACGTTTTTAAAATAGTAACCGAGCTCCAAGCCTGTACCACATCCTAAATCAAGTATCTGTGAATCATGAGCTTGTGGAAGGCAATTTGCGGTAAAAGGATAGAATTCTTGTGCTGAATCAATGCACGTTAGTTGATGTTCCTCATAACCGTCGAGTCGTGCATCAAAGAACTCTCCCATTTTCTCAAGCATACTGTTACCTCATCGATATTTTGCTCATTATGAGAAAGATAGTCTATTATATACAATAATCTTCAGCCGTTATCGCATAGACAAATGTATCTTTCCATATTGGATTTCTATTTTCATCTTTATGGAAAAAGATGTTCTGCTTGAAATGGACCTCTCGTCTTAAACCGACTTTTTCCAGAAGCTTCCATGAAGGAACGTTCTGCGGGTCGCATTCCGCAAATACACGATGAACGCCTTCGTTGAAAGCTTTTTCGATGACAGCGGAAAGTGCTTCGGTTGCATATCTTTTCCGTTGGAAATGCTTGTTCACGATATAGCCGACTTCTCTCGCATCATATTCTCTCCTTCCGTAGTATATGTTTCCGATGACTTTCTTCGAATTCAACAATTCCATTGCATAGAATGCATCCGATTCAATACGATAATTCAAATATTCTCTGCCGTTTTCATAGGTTATTCCTGTATATCCTTCGAACTCATCGTCTTCCAATTGTGAAAGGAATTCAAAGAGATCGTCATAATCCGATTCTTTGAATGATCGCAAAATTAGTCGGTTGGTTCTTATCTCTCTCATTCCTCCACCTTGATTATTCATCATACTTGTCCCATGAACTAAAGGCATTGTTGTTTACCCTGCTGTCCCATCAAGCCATTTGCGATGCACATTTTAAAAAACGATTATAGGCCTGTTCCATGGTCGTTTCATGCTGTGTTTCTACGCTTTGGGCACGTATCATCGCCTTAAGAGCCGCCTTGACATCGGGATACATGCCGATTCCCGTAAAGCCAAGCATTGCCGCCCCCAGCAGGGAGGCTTCGGAATTCTCTGGAATAAACTTTTGATGATGGAACAATGCGCATGCAAAATGGCGCACGGAAGCCTCGCGACAGGCCAATGCCTGCAATACCACATTCTTCCGTTTCCATGTGAGTTCTTCAAGCAAATCCGCACATTGGCGTAAGGGGCACAATACCCCAAAAACCGTTGCAGCGCAAAGCTCTGGAAGTGTATTGGCCGCATTCAGACCGCACCACGCGCCAGCAGGCCTGTAGTCCATCGACGGAGCGCCGCGCCCCAGAATGTATGGCAAAAACACAGGCGAATTGTCATCAATGCTCTTTTGCTCCGCCATGCGGAAAAACTGCTCCATCGGCAGTTGGTGCAGATTTGCAAACCATTCCAACGCAAAGCCTCCAGCAGGTACAGAACCCAGATAAAGCTCACGTGTCGGATCAGCGTGGGCAAAAACAAAAAGCCGTCCCGCGAGCTTCTTTCCATCGCCTGGCGCACCTGTGGCAAGCAGTTGTCCCGCCGTTCCAAGCGTCAAGGAAATCGTTTCGTCATCAACACCGCTTCCCAACGCCGCGCTGGCCAAATCCCCACATCCGATGACCACAGGTGTTCCCACTCTAAGTCCCGTTACGGCAGAAGCTTCTGGCGTTACCTTGCCGCAGATAGAACTACTTGGCACGATGTCGGGCATTTTTCCCATATCCAGCCCAAGTTCATGAAAGAGCGCGCCATCCCATTGCCGTGTAGATAAATCCATTCCCAGAACGCCCGAAGCATCAGTCGGTTCCGTCACCATCTCACCCGTTAGACGATAAGCGATGAACTCCTTGCTCTGTAGAAATTTAACACTTCGGTAATAGAGTTCAGGCTGCTCTCGCTTCATCTGCAATATCTTCGGCAAAGTGAAGACGGGAATGGAACTGTTGCCATACTTTTTCAAAAGCAATTTCCTGAAACGGTCATTCAACTCGTCGGATTCCCGCTGTGCACGGTTGTCACTCCATAAACGCGCGGGAGCAACGGGCTGTCCTGTCGCCTCTACGCCTAGGAGTGCGTGCATATTGCCCGTCAGTGCAACAGCTTCCACATCATTTTCTGTTTTGGCTGACACCATCTGAAGCAACCTGCATACAACGGTAAACCACTCATTGGCATCTTGTGCATCAGGCGACTCCGTCCTCTTAAGCCGCAGGCTCTCAAGGCAGCTCATTGCCCCTTTTTCATCGAACAAGGCGCATTTGACACGACTAGTGCCGATGTCTATGGAGATTAATTTGGTCATATCCCCTATTGGTTAGTGTGTGGAGAGTTGAGCAATTGTTCTGTTTCCAGTAACGTATCCAAGTCAGTTAGTGTAAAAATACCACTCTCCTCCTCCTTTGCAAGTCCAGATCCATCCCAAAAACATTTTTCTCAATGAGATGCCTCCAAAAAGGAAACTGATGACTATTTTTATGCACATGAGGCGTTTCTTGGACATATTCTATTGATTAATCGTAAAAAAATACAACTTTTCAAGTGAAATGCACAATCTGCCATATTTGTCTTATCTTATTTAGACTATTATCTTATTATATGTTCCCAAATGACAAATATATGACGTGTTATCGTCAATTTTTTTACAAGGAATGGCAACACTTTTATTTCCCATCATCGGAGGAATCCATGCGTAAACTCTTGTTTCTTCTTTGTTGTATTGCTTTTTGTCTCCTAGCCGGCCCAAAAGCGCAGTGGATCGTCTATCCGGAAGACGCGAGAGAAGGTGTTAATAAGGAACGTTATCTCCGGACAGAGTTCAATGTCGCCGACAAGGCAATCAAACAGGCGTTTGTCGCCTATGTCGCCGATGACTCCGGTTATGTCATGGTGAATGGCAATCGTGTTGAACATCAATCCACCCGCATCACCGGCAACGGGACCGCCAAGCAGTATGACATTACAAAAGAAATAGCTCGTGGCACGAATGCACTTTGCGCCACCGTCATCAACGCCGGCGGTTCCGCCGGATTCATCCTGCACCTTTCAATCACCTATGAGGATGGAAGCGAACAGGAAATATTTTCGGACACGACATGGAAGGTCTCCAGGGAAAAAAACGACGGTTGGGAAAAGGCCGGTTTTGCAGACAACGATTGGCTGACGCCCAAATCTGTCGGAGACTATCTGTCGGATCCATGGGCGGTCATGCAGGACTTGCTTGCCATTCAGGCCAATGATGACGCGGCGGCTGAACGCAATCGCAGGCAGCAGGTTTCTCAGCATACAAAAGAATTATGTGAACAACTTGCCAAGGAACCGCCACTTCAGGCGAAAATCGCCTACAAAAACGGCGGTGTCTTTATCGATCTCGACGGCAAGCTCTATCGTCCTGTCCTCTATACCTCCAATTCCGGCGGAAGAGACACCCCGAAATTCCGCGAAAAGATCCAGAATTTCGCGGATGCGGACATCAATTTGATTTCCGGTGGCATTGAAGCGGATTGGTTCTGGGTTGGACCCGACAAATATAACTACGAGGCAATTGACAAATTTCTTGCCACCACCTTCGGACAGGCTCCCAATGCGCGTTTTTGCTTTTCCATCACCTTCTCCCATGGTCCTACTTGGTGGAATAGACTCCATCCGGAAGAAACCATCAAATACGGCAGAATCAGCACCAAGTATTCCAAAGGTGACAACATCGGCTCCTACAACGCGCCTTCCTTCGCCTCTGAACTCTGGCTCAAGGAATCAGCCGAAGCCGTCCGCAAACTCGTCGAATACATCGAAAGCACCCCCTATGCGAAACGTATCTTCGGATACAGAATCGGCGCAGGTGTCTATTCCGAATGGCACTACTACGGCATGGCGGATTCCATGCCGGATGTCAGCGAGCCCATGGTGAAACTCTTCCGCAGCTATCTCCGGGAAAAATACAACGGCGATGTTGAACAGCTCCGCAAAGCCTGGAACCAGCCAGAAGTGACCTTTGAAAACGCCGCTCCGCCATCGGAGGAAGTCCGCATGCAGGTTCTTCTCGACGGCCTGCGCGATCCTGTGAGACATGCCTGGACCGTCGATTTCCTCCATTGCATGCAACGCTCTATCCTCAATGCGCTTCTGACAGTGAACAAAGCGGCGAAAGAAGCCTGCAAAGGCCGTGCTCTGATCGGAAACTACTGCGGATATTTCTTCGGCATGGGTTACTCGGCGGAAGGCTGGCATCTCATGAACGACGAATTCATGAATTCACCCTACGTGGATTTCCAAACCGCCCCCTGCTGCTATAGCATGCGCGAGTTGGGCAATTCACAGCTCTCGCGCTGCCTGTGGTCATCCTATCCCCTCCACAACAAGATGTGCATCTTTGAGGCGGATACACGCACCCATCTCGCTGTGGAAAACAGACTTAGACTAGCCCAAACGGTTCAGGAAAGCATCGCCATGCTGTCGCGCGATTTGGCGCAGGCCATCAGCAAGGGAAGCGCCTACTGGTACTTCGATTTTGGTCGCGACTGGTACAATTGCCCTGAAATCCTGCAGTTCTTCCACAAGATCGCCCCTGTTTATGATGCCATCAAGGACTTCAGCTCCAGTGCGGAAGTCGCCATCATCGCAGACTGGGAAAGCGGCTACTACCATGCCATTCAGGCTCGCGAAGGCGGTTCGCAGGTCTATGCGAGCATAAACACCCAGCCACGTGAATTGAACAATGCCGGAATCCAGTTCGACGCATTCTCCTTCGCGGATATCGACAATCCCGCCCTGCAGAAATACAAACTGTTCATCTTCCCGCAGCTCTTCTACATGACTCCTGAAAAGCTCGCCAAACTGTCCGCCATCAAGAAGGCTGGAAAGACTCTCCTTTTCCTGAACGCCCCTGGTTGGCTTACCCCCCATGGTCCGGATGCCGATTCCATTTTCCAGACTACCGGTATCCATACGGATGTCCTTCTTCAGCAGACCTATATGACGATGAAACTCACGCGTGGCCCCATCATGGAATACAGGGGGCCAAGCCTAAAAATCGCACCAGTTCTGAAGATTACGGATCCGGAAGCGAACATTCTTGGCACTGTCAGTCTGAAAAACGGCAAAACGGCCCCGGCATACGCCATGAAGAAGAATGCGGACGGTTCCACCACCTATCTTTGCTGCGCTCCCTACGTTTCGGCTTCGGAACTGCGCAGGATTGCAAAAGAGATCGGCGTACACATCTACTGTGACAGCGATGAAGGTGTCGTCTTCGCCAACAACTCTATGATCTCCTTCCATACGGGAACGCCCGGTGAATACACGCTGAAGGCGAAGACTCCTGTGAAATGGACCATGGTCTTTCCTGAAAAACGAACTTATCCGGAAAAGCAGGCTGAACTCACTTTCACCGCTTCCGATCCAAACACCTACATTTTCACGATTGAACCATAAAAGTGGTCAGTCGGGAGGGCTGCGCTCCAGCGCAGCCTGTGGTTATTGGTTGGGGAATAGGGGGCTATGGGAAGAGACGATAGTCAATAAAAGAGACAAACAACATGGCGAATCTTCACATCTATTCCAAACCCGAAGCAGGGCTAGTCTATCTTGAAGCGGATACTCTATTGTCATCCCCTGCCATATACACACTGGACGGCAAAACAGCTCCCGCCGTTCTGCTTCGCGAGGAATCCATATCCGATAACGGCCACCGCTATCTGTTTGCAGCCGACAAACTGCAGCCTTGGTCTCCTGAATCACCAACCTTATATGAGATTCAAACGTCTGACGGTCTGCGCGAACGTTTCGGTGTAAGCGAATTCCATACCTTATCTAATACGACGCTGTTGCTGAACGGTGCGCCATGCTATCTTCGCGGCTACATCCGCGGCATTGTCGCCCACGACCACCCGAACATGACAGGAGGAACACTGAAGGAAGCCGCCATCAAGAATATTCGCCAGGCAAAAAAATACGGCTTCAATCTGGTCCGCTTCCACAGTACGATCCCCACAGCCGAATTTGTCGAAGCGGCTGACGAGGAGGGACTTCTGATCCATATGGAAATCGGTTTCGCATACGAATACGATTCACAAGGCAATAAAACCAAACTTTCCATGGACAATGCAAAGTGGCGGGAAACAATCGTCAAATACCGCAACCACCCTTCCATCGCGATATTCTGCATCGGCAACGAGCTCCATCAGGCAGGGCATTATCAGCAAGTCATCGACTTGTATCATGAGGGAAAGGCTCTTGCGCCAGGCAAATTCATCATGGACAATTCCGGCTGGGGCGAATATGACCGAAGCAGCGCTGATGTTTTTGCACAGCATATCGCCTATTTCTTCCCGCATGGTGTCCATCGTCAAATGTTCCATCTGGAGGATCCATGGCTTATCAACGGCTCAGCCTATGGTGAACCGCAAGATGTCACAATGGATACGACGGCTGTCCATGCCACGACACATCGTGTTGTCACACCAATCAAACCGACGCTTGCGCATGAGGCCATGCACTATATCGATATCATCGACTATGAGGCCCTGACCGACAAATTCCGCGCATTCTGCAAGAAAGTGGGCGATGATTATCTTGTCGCCAATGACATCCATGAACCACGTTACATGACTGAATTGCCCAAGCTGATTGAACGGAAAGGCCTCAAAGGAATAATGCCCGATTACATCAAGGCCTCCCAGAAATTCAAGATGATGGCGATCAAGACGTATGTGGAGCGCTGCCGCCTGTCCAATCTCTGTGGCTTTGAAATGCTTCAGTTCGCCGATTGCCTGAAATATGAAAACAAGAATGGGATTGTCGATTGTTTTGATGATGACAAATATATTCCCGCCAACTGGATGCGGCAATTCAACGACGATATGGTCATTCTAGCGGACTACCCGCGCGAAACATATCGCTATGGTGAAGATATTCATGCTGAAATCTATATCAGTGATTTCCTGCGGCAACCACGACTGACCAACGGCAATCTTAGATTGAGCCTCCGCCATGACGGAATTGAAGAATGCCTTTATGACGGGCATCATATAACCTTGGCAGGTGGATTGCAGAAAATCGTCACATTGACCTTTGCTTTGCGGGACCACGGCCAAGTCGTTGCGCAACAGGTGGAACTCATCGCTGATTTCCAATCATCCGATCTGCATCTGACGAATTCCTGGCATCTCTGGATTTATCCGTCCCCTTCATTCAAAACCATCCCCGAACTGCGACTTGCAGATCAAAATCTACGGTCATATCTTGAAAATACACATGGTACCATCCAGGCTGATGGAACTATCCTGACTGATGTTTTTGATGAACAAGTTTTAACCGATTTGGAGGCTGGGCGTGATGTCATTCTGCTCTACCATCGCGATCATCCAGGCAATACCTTCTATCTGCCCTGTGCTCTGGAACGTTTCAAACCATGCATTTGGGATCGTGGCAGCAATCTCGGTGGAATAATCGAGCCGCAGTGGCTTCAGAATACGATGGCCTCTGGCAAATATTTCGATCTTAATTGGTATGGACTGCTTGAAGGCGGCTACAAAGTCTGTCTGGATGATTTCCCATGCCAAGTGGATGAACTCGTCTGTGGAATCGACAAACCTGTGCGAGATCGCATGCGTGGCTTGATACAACACCAAAAGGATTTCGTCGATACCGATACGCTTCGGAATTTCTCCCATCTGTTCAGCCTGCGCATCGGCGACGGCATGCTGACCGTCTGCACATTTGAACTGTCGCGATTGGAAGATCCATCGGTCCCTTGCTTCCTGTCCGCCTTGCTAGCCGCGCCGCGCCATCCGACTGCCGAATTGGCGCCCGCCGTCTTCCGAAATTATCTCCAGACATGGCTGAATCGTCCTCCCATGAAGGAAGATGTCATGAACCATTTTTGGGAAATCGACAACAAGCTTGTGGAAGACACGCTTTTCTGGGAGGAAGTGCATATTGATCTTTCCAAATTGACATAATTGGCTGAGGCTATTTCAAAAAAGGAAGCAGCAAGGAAACAACTATGGACTCGCAGGAACGGAATCGCAATCCTTATCAAAATATTGACTGGGGAAAACAGATCAGAGTAACTGGCTGTACGCATCTGCATTGCTCAACTCGTGAAGAGTTTATTCATGCAATGGAAGATGGTCTGGAATTTGCGACTTTCGCTAACTACTATCCGTCTGCGCCATACTATCCTGCGAGTTCCATCCGTGAAAACACGTTCAAGTTAGGGCAGCCCTCCTATGTGCGAAATGGAGAAGTCGTTCACGAACGCCTTGACATCCGTAAGCTTTTCGCAGAATGGGGGGAAGATCAATCACAATTACCGACGTCGGAAGGCGAATTGCTGTTTCCGCCCGCTCCGGCCGGCTTCATGGAAGCCCCAAATGCGGAACATCATTTCTTTTCGGACTACAATGTCTATCTGCATATCACGTGTCCCGGTAGCTTTTTCGCCAGTGGCAACTACAATCGCAACCGACGCTCCGTATTGGCTCAGCATGGCATTCATGTCGGAACACAAATGCCTTGGCGAAAGGCATTTGACGCCATGCTTAAGGCATTGATGATTCCAGATGGCGGCGGAATTGTCATCAACCATCCGCATTGGTCGCACCTGCCTCATCAATTCCTTTGCGAGTTGTTGGATTACGATCCGCGGGTATTGGGCTTGGAAGTCATCAATACAAATTGCGGCAAGGAAGGGACGGCTGCCGCTGAAAGCCAATGGGACGAAGTGCTCGGAACAGGACGTCAATGCTATGGCTTTTGTGTTCAGGATCATATGAATAGCAATGAAAAATTTCAAGGCCGTTCCATCCTGCTGCCGGAAGAACGGACGGCGGAATCCTGTCTGCGGGCTTATCGCCAAGGGCGTTTCTACGGGGCGCTCAAGGGTGAAGGACTGAAGTTTGAATCGATTGAATTCGACGGCCGTACCCTGCGTGTGCGTTGTGACAAAGAGGCGATCATACTGTTGCTCAGCCATCGCGGCGTGTTGGTCGAACTTTGGACGGGTAGGGAACTGCTATATACCGTTCCAGATTCCGACAGAAGCAAAGATGTTTTCCTCCGTGTGACGGCATTGGATCAAAAGAGTGGTGAAAAACTCTTTACCCAGCCCTTCATGCTGGTTTGAGACAGTTGTATGTGCGAAAAAGGTCGTATATCATAGGATAGATAATATGAATGCACCCCGAGGGATTGGAATGAAGATACTTTTGAACATCTTGATATGTTTGGTCATGTCGCGGACGGCATCTTTGTTTGCGCTTGATGGCACAAAAATCGCGTTCAATGCGAAGACAAACAAGCATCCGTTGCAGTATGAAATCAACGAACCGATGGTCTTCACCTTCTCGTTGGATTTGAAAGGACAGGAATTGAATGCGCCGTTGACCATCGAATGGACTCGCACAGGCGACGACGGCGTGA
>JAGCSE010000150.1 GCA_017964325.1 Victivallales bacterium
CGCCGTTGCCTTTTCCCCGGCAGGCGGGACGCACGCGTGACTCCAAATAGGTGTCATTTTTATCCAATAACTAGACAAAACAGGGGGGGGGTTGTCCATAAAACAAACAAAAATGGAGGGATATTTTGTCTTGAATGTTGACAAAATCATGGTATATTTCCTTATATATTAACCATATCGGGAGATGTAACATGCGACGGACTGCTGAAAAAGAACTGAAAAACTGGTTTGCCAACGAAAAACGCCATCCGCTTGTCATTCGCGGAGCGCGACAAGTCGGTAAATCGACGCTTGTGCGTGATTTTGCCGCGCATGCAGGGCTTCAATTGAATGAAATCAACCTTTACCGCAACCTTCGGCTGGCTGATGTCTTCAAGACACTTGATCCCAAACGCATCTGCGACGAATTAAGCGACTTCCTTTCACGGGATGTGCGTTCTTCTGGAACATTGCTGTTTTTGGACGAAATCCAAGCGATACCGGAAGCCATAGACGCCCTCAGATATTTTTATGAAGAAATGCCAGAATTTCCTGTCGTGACAGCGGGATCTCGGCTTGAGTTTACGCTTGCGGAGCATCGTTTTTCAATGCCTGTCGGACGCGTGGAATATATGTTTCTCGGCCCTGTCACATTCAACGAATTCGTGGCGGAAGCAAACGGATATCTCGCAGAACAGTTGACAAAAGAGAAAATATCGGCGGGGCTTTCTGAAACAGCGCATAAAGGGCTCATGGAGCTTGTACGGCGGTTCATGCTTGTCGGCGGCATGCCGGAAGCGGCACAGGCATGGCTGGACAGCGGCAAGATGGGAGAGGTTTCCGCTGTTCATCGGAGAATTTTCAACACATATATCGATGATTTCGCCAAATATGCGAGCGGCACGGATCTCGCTTTAATGCAAAGCATATTTCGGTCGATTCCTGCCCATGTCAGGGAGAAGGTGAAATATGTCAACTATTCCCGTGAACATAAAGCCGCAAAAATTGCTTCGGCCATTGATCTTTTCATGAAGGCGAGAATAGCATGTCCAGTTGTTCATTCCGATTGCAACGGCCTTCCGCTTGGAGCGGAGGAACGGGCGACAGTTCGAAAACTGTTGTTCATGGACGTTGGTCTGATGAATTATGCCAATGGCTTGACGTGGACTGACTTAAATGATATGGATGACACACAGTTGGTCAATGAGGGAAGCATTGCCGAGCAATTCATCGGACAGCATCTTTTCTTTCGACGTGGCGTTTTTGAAGAACCGCGTCTCAACTATTGGCTTCGCGAAGGAAAGTCGGATCATGCTGAAGTCGATTATGTTATCGAACGTGGTCGGAAAATCCTGCCGATTGAAGTCAAGGCCGGTAAGGCTGGCAGCATGAAGGCGCTTCGACAGATGATGCAGGAAAAGAAATTGACGGAAGCCATGCGTTTCGACGCATCTCCGTATTCCGCGCAACGGATATCCGTTGAAGACGCAAGCCATGGCGTATGGGAATGGTTGTTTACATCCGTTCCTTTGTATGGAGTTGAAGCGATGACGCATTTTGATTGATGCAGAAGCATCAAACTGCTACATAAGAGGGAATATGTTTATATATGATTCTCTTTTAAAACGATTTACAGATTATTCCCAAAAGATTTTAAAAGATAATCTTATTGGTATCTATCTGCATGGCTCCGCTGTCATGGGATGCTTCAATTCCAGCAAAAGCGATCTTGATCTGATTGTCGTGACGGCAACGCAAATGACAGACGCAATCAAACGGGAATATATGGAAATGGTTGTCGAACTGGATGAAGACGCTCCTGCAAAAGGCCTGGAAATGAGCGTTGTCTCAAGACTATCATGCAATCCTTTCATATATCCGACGCCATTTGAACTGCATTATTCACGGATGCATACGGAATGGTATCGCAATGATCCAGAGGATTACATACAGAAAATGAAAGGCTCCGACAAGGATCTGGCAGCACATTTTACCATCATTCGCCACAGAGGCAAATGCTTGCATGGCATACCGATAGACAACGTATTCGGTGAAGTGCCCCGTCAGGCCTACATTGATTCCATTTGGTATGATATCTGCAATGCCGCAGAGGAAATCACAGAAAACACCATGTATTATATCTTGAATATGGCAAGAGTAATGGCATATTTGAAAGACGATGCTGTCATGTCCAAGAAAGAAGGAGGGGAATGGGGCTTGAAAAATCTGCCGTCTGAATACCATCCGTTGCTCCGTTCCGCGCTTCAGGAATACGCGGATGGTATAGATGGTAAATACGATCAAGAAGTAGCCAGGCAGTACACAGAATATATGCTGAATCATATAAAGGAGTATATTGTATGAAGTTTTCCAGTGTCATCCCAACCATGCTGCTGGCCGCCACGGCGTCGTTTGCGGTTGATTTTCCTGCGACGGTTCTGCCTGTCGAAAACACACGTCTTGACGGTCGCCCAATGCTCGTTCCAGAAGTGCAACAACTCAAACAGACGGGCGGCTGTTTCAGATTTCCTGCCAAGCTCACCATCGCCGTTCCGAATTCTGAATCGCTTATTGCGGAACAACTTGCGAATGCGTTGAAACATTTCGATATTACTGTTGCTCTAGGCGACGATGACACGATATGCCGTTTCGCATTGACGGAAAACGGCACGCCGTCGCATCCGCAGGGCTATCGTCTTGTCATCGACGAATCGAAAATCCATGTCACAGCGCGAACCACGGACGGCCTGTTCTACGGCGCGCAGACGCTGCTGAACATGATCCGCAACAGTTCGAAGCCTGAACTCGACTGCGTCGCCATCAGCGACTGGCCGGATTTCGACCGCCGCGGCTATTTCATGACGATCCGCAACATGAAATCGTCATCGCTTCCCGCCTTCAAGAAAAGCCTTGACGCGATGGCCAGCCTGAAGCTTAACTGGTTGCTGCTCAGCATCGAAGAAGCCTTCCCATACGAGCCGAATCCGCTCGTCAACCGGCCGAATGCGTTCACTCGAGAAGAAATGAAGGATTTGGCGGATTTCTGCCGTTCGCGCCATATCGAAATCACGCCGTCGATGCAGCTTTGGAGCCATGCCCGCTGGATGACGTATCATCCTGAATGGGAAAGCAAAATGACCGAAGGCGGCCCCAGCAGTTCGTGGTCCTGTCAACTCTGCCCGCATAGTCAGGAGGCCAATGATTTGACCGCCGAAGCCGTGAAGCAGCAGATTGAATTGTTCCGCCCGAAAGTCTTCTTCCTGATGATGGACGAAATCTTTCTCGGCCCATACGCCCAATGCCCGCGCTGCAAGGCGGATCCGGATCTGACCGCTACCTATATAAAAGAGCTGAAGTTTCTTGAAAACACCGTCAAGAAGCATGGCGTGCGGCCGATGGTCTGTCAGGACTCCTTTGAAAATACCCATTGGAAATATGGCGAAGCGATGCGCAAAGCGCTCGATCCGAATGACATGATCCTCTGGTGGAGTTATCGTGACCGTCTGCCGGAGCATACGATGGCGGCCTTCCATGACTTCCAATTGGTCGGCCATTCGCTGATGGGCAAGCCTTTCAACACGCAGAACATGCTCCGCGCCATCCGTGCGAACGGCGGCCGCGATTCCACGATCGTCTATTGGTATTACAGTGCCAACGGCCAGTTTACGAATCTCAAGACGGAATGCCCCGACAGTCTCGGCGGCTTCGTCAACGGCCTTGATTTCATGTGGAAATACCGCGAAACGCCGTATTGGCAACTGCAATACGACGGCACATTTGAAATGATCCGCCGCCTGCAAACAGAAAAAGCCATCGTTCCGGAATGCCGAGACGTCACGCCGATTCCGCTTGAAAATGCTGTCAACACGGAACTTGGCGCGACAGGCCGTTTTCCGTTATTTGATGACAACGCATTGGCGGAGCTCAAGACGTTGTTTGCCGGACGTCCGGAAAAATACAGGCTGCTGACGGCTCCCGGCGGAAAATACTATGCGATGGCGGTGACAGGCGTGCCTGGCGACAAGACGGGACGCGATACGATCAGCTTCCCCGTCAACCGTTCCGCGAAGGCGATTTCACTGCTGATGACAGCTTCGCGGCCGTCCATTAACGCCGGAGAATACTTGTCCGCAGGCGTTTATGGCAAGAAACGGTGGAACTACGCTCCGGCGGCGACGCTGCACATCTACTATGTGGATGGCGAAAAGGCCGATGTTCCGCTCCGCTACCGCTATGATTTCACCGACTGGAACCGCCCATTCGGCGGTTTCAATACACGTTTCGTCGTGCGCGGCTTGGATGTCCATAAAAACCACTACAATTTCTGCACGGTCATGCTGCCGAATCCGCGGCCGGACGCGAAAATCGCGAAGATCCATTTTCAGACCAACCGTCTCGACGGCGTGGCGCCCGCGATTCTCGCGGCGTCGTTGATCGGTGCGGACAAACCATACGAAGATGTTGATTTCAAGCCCGAAGCAGTCGCCAAAAGGTATCCGGCCTTCCGCGATGTCATGACGGCCAGGCCGGAAATCCATTGGCATGTCGATTTCACAAAAGGAACGCTGGGCGACGCAAAAGTCATCACCCGCGGCAAATTCAACGCCAACGTGGCCAATTATGAATTCATCGACGATCCGTCATCGCCCGCCGGCGGCAAGGTGCTGAAAATCAACCTTCCCGCGACTCCTGGAACGACGGGGAGCGGATACTGCCGGCTGGACATCGATGTCCCTGCGACGCTTCCCCCCGGAACGAACAGCCTGCATCTCGAAACGAAAATGCAGGGCGGCATCGGCTTCAGCCACTCAAATTTCTATCTTGTCGAAAACGATGACTACCATCATTGGGGCGGCAAGGTCGCGGTCCGGGAAGATTGGACCGCCACACGGCTTTCCTTGCTCCAGTCCAGAGACATCGCCTCGCAGGTGGAAAAACTCCGCGGCATCGACAAAGTGACATTGTTCCGCTTCACCTTCTTCTTCTACTGCGTCGAAACGCCGGCCGAAATCCGCATCGGCCGCATCGGCTACTCATCCGATTCATCTTCCCTCGATACGGATCCATGGAGCCTCGGAACCGAAGCGGAACCGCTTTAGTGGCTAGTGGCTAGTGGCTAGTGGATAGATGGGACTCTCAAAAGTCTTCATGCATTCGGATTTCCAGCCCCGTAGGGTCGAAAGGGACATAGCTGTGTGAAGCGAACGCCAAAGGCGTAAACGTAACCCACGGAAGTGCAGGCAGATAATATAGAACCGCGTAACAGTGGCAGAAATATTTGCGCTAAATGGCAAAAAATGCCTTGTGACTTTTGATATCCGCGTCTGGATAGGTACAACTATCAGAAATCTAACGCTCGATTCCCTTACAAGCAAGTCAATGATTCCTGTTATATAGGTAAATTATACTTGAAAAATATGGAAATAAACATACATTTAGCATATTTCAGAATTGTCGCCCCATAAATAACGAATATCAATGAGCCCAATGACAGAAAAACGCATTACACATATCAAAATGGCCGACGGGACACTCGCCCCTGTGGAATATCTGACAGAGGAATCCCAGCAGCCTGAATACGTGCGCAAACTGGCGAAATCCGCTCGAGAGGCCAGTCGTGCCGCCATCAAACGCCTGCAGGCAGCTGGCATACCAGCTTATTATGTCAAAAACGGAAATCTTATTCGCCTCCATCCCGATGGACACGAAGAAATCATTGAGGAGAATATCGTCAAATGACTCCACGAATGCGTGTATTTGCAGGTCCGAATGGTTCTGGAAAGAGCACGCTTGCACAGTGGCTCTCCAGAGACTATGCGGTCAATCTCTATCGATACATCAACGCGGATATCCTTTTCGCGGAAATATCCCAAACGGGAAAAACCGCTTGCCCCTTTGCAATGGAGACCGTTTCTTTGCTTTCATTTGCCAAAGAAACTACATACCCAACTGAGCAAAAAAGCTATTTTCTTGACGGAAAGATTCGTGTTGAAGAAGAAAGCGTTTGTTTTGAGCAGGAGGCTATCAACTCTTACACCGTCGCGATGCTGGCGGACTACTATCGTCATGAATGCCTGACGCGAGAAGAAAGTTTTTCATTTGAAACAGTATTCTCACATCCTTCAAAGATCGATATCCTAAAAGAAGCACGTCTGAAAGGATATCGCACTTACTTGTATTTTGTGGCGACGGAAAATCCCCAAATCAATCTTGCCCGCATTGCTAGTCGTGTTTTGGAAGGCGGGCATGACGTGCCAGCCAACAAAATCATAGAACGTTATCAGCGTTGTCTTGACAACGTCGCCCCTGCCCTTCAGTTTCTGAATCGCGCCTATTTCTTTGACAATACAAGAACGGATTTCCATTTCATCGCCGAAGCAGACGACGGAAAATGGAAATTCTACACATCGACATTGCCCAAATGGTTTATGAAAACCGTCCGTTGTGACACATCTGAAAATTGAGGAATACAGCCCGTAGGGGCGGCAGGAACACACACGTGGTTGCAGCGAGCGCGGAAACACGAACGAAAACCACGGTAGGGCAACAATATATGATTGGAATCGCGAAGCGGTGGCAGGAACACAGCCATAGGTGCAGCGAGCGTGTATGCACAAACGAACCCCACGGAACTTACACCGTACGCCCCTTCCTCCGCCAAAGATTTTAGCGGCGATGGCTCCGCGAGCTCAAGATAAGGAGGATGTCATCATTGAACTCGCACCAGGGCGACGCGGAAGCCGAGGCCTCTGACGCGAAGCGTCGGCCCGATGCTGCTGCGATCCGCCGAACGGCAGTGCGCGGCGCTGCCGTCCCACGCGCCGCCACGGTACACGCGCTCCCAGCCCTCCTTCATGCCAGCCAGCGTCTCCGGATTGTGGCTCCAACTGCTGTCGTACCAGTCGCGGCACCACTCACATACGTTCCCATGCATATCGTACAGCCCCCAGGCATTCGGCTGGTAGCTCTTGACAGGCACTGTCTTTCCTAAATAACGCCCCTTCGCCGCACTGCCTCCTGGATAGTTTCCATTGAAATTCGCCTGTTCGGAGCTAAGGCTGTCTCCGTAGTGCCATGTCGTCTTCGTCCCTGCACGGCAGGCGTACTCCCACTGCGCCTCCGTTGGAAGGTCGAATTCAAAACCTTCCGGCAACTGGCTTTTGCATTTTTCGTTCAGTGCCTTGCAAAAAGCCCTTGCCTCGGACCATGAAACCACCTCGACCGGCAGTTGGTCGTCACCTGTAAAGTATGACGGACGACGATTGCACCTTTCTCCCTTTTCATTCGTCACATCAACCATGACTGCCGCATACTGTCCCTGTGTAACTTCCGTCTCGCCAAGCCAGTATTCGCGGGTCAACGTGAACGTTTTGTTTACTATCATCGTATTCGTAAAGTTGCCTGGGATTGGTATCTTCACCATCTTCAGCTCCACGCCGCCTGGGAGCGTCACCGTGCCGTTGAATGTCGGCTTCTTCTTCAAAGCAACTGTATAGGAAATTGGCCCGTTCCTATTGGGCGTCACTGAACCGCTGGACTCCCATTTCTCCCCTCCTGCTTCATATTCAAAGACAAAATTGTACGTCCGGCCTTTCATCCAGTCAAAACGCGCATCACGGGTCCAGTATGTCCGACTGCCGCCGTCAACATGGAACGATGCGTTGACCTCCCGGTCACCGGCCATTGCCTTGAAGCTCACAACAGGATGCAGATTCGCCTCTGCCCTTCGCTTAATCTCCTGCGCCTCATGGTGATCCGGCTTCTTTTTCAGCAATTCCGACGCCTTGTCGAACGCTGTCTGCCATTCCCTTTTGTCCTCAGCTTCCCTTGCGGCCTTCAGCAGGTCGTTGACGACCTTCTTCTCTTTTTCGTCATTCAGCCGTGCCTGACATTCACCCGCAATGTCGGAACCCAACTGCCGTAATTTATCGACTTCGCTCTGTGCTTTTTCCAATTCGCCCAATTTGAGGGCTGTCTCAAAGTCTCCTTCGACAATTGCCGCATGCTGTTTTTTCGCATTTGTCTGGACGTTTTGGAACGCGGCATTCGCCGCTGTGAAGCCCTTCTTCGCTTCTTCGAATTTTCCCTCTTCGAATTGCTTGTCGGCATCTTGCAGTTTAGCATTCACATCCCTCCATTCATTCGGGACATATTTTGCGGGATTCTCTCCCTCCGCTTTTTGCTTCGCCGTTTCAGCCTTGCCTTTTTCAGAAGCCGCCTCCTCCCTCAGCGGCTTGCCGGCGACAAGCCAGTCCCTTTCCTTTTCAGCCGCCGTCAAATGCCTGTTTGTCTCATCATATTGATCCTGGCTGGCCTGGTATCCCATTCTGTCATGCATCCCCTTCCATACATTATACTCCTTCTCAAAATTGTCCTTATGGACTCCAAATGTCTGGCCTGAATTCCACCCCTTGTCATAACTCTTTTCAAAAAAGGAAACGATTTGATTCGCCCTTCCATAGTAGTCGCTTGGGACATTTATGTAGCTTGCAGGCTCAGGCTCCTTCGTCTTGGGCAATTCAACCTTTTCATCTGGCCTGGCTTCTTCTTGTTTCGGTTTGTCGTCAATTGCTTCCACGACTTTGACCTCCGGCTGTTCCAACGGAGGATTCGCCGACTGCCTGTTCAATGCAACATAAACCAATCCAACTGCCAACACAACCACTGCCGCGGCAATGCCGAGCCTCATCCGTTTGTCTTTCTTTTTTCCGTCAGCCCCGAAGCCTTTTGGACTCACCTTCTCGCCGCCAAGGGCGCGGACGAAATCCATGCAGCTTGCGTAACGCCCTGAAGCGTCCTTCGCAAGTCCCGCCATCAGCGCGGCATTGGCATATTTTGGAAGACCTTCAATCGTTTCCGGCTTGTCGTTCAGCACGGCGTCTTTCAAAAGCTTCATGTCGTCGTCCTCGAACGGGACATAGCCGGAAAGAAGCTCGTATGCCGTCACCGCAAGGGAATACTGGTCCGCGGCGGCTCCCTGCCGACTGCGCCCCTGCCATTGTTCAGGCGACTTGTACAAATTCGTGCCGGCATGGGCGACAGCATCTTTCGAGACATGAGCCTGGCTCGTCCGTATCTGCGCGGCCAGCCCGAAATCCAGAACCTTCACGGAGCCGTCCGCAAGGATTTTCACGTTGTCGGGCTTGACGTCACGGTGGATGACATCCTGTTTATGGGCATAATCCAACGCCTCCGCAATCTGCCGCAGCACGGGAAGCACCGTCTCCAGCGTCAGCTTGTTCTCACGCCGCATTCGCTTCATCCAATGGCGCAGGTCTTCGCCACCGACGTATTCCATGACAAGATAGTAGTCGCCCGTGGCCTTGTCCTTCTCCAGCGTCTTGTAAACCGCGATGTTCGTATGGACAAGAGTCGAGACCAGGTTGTAGTTTTCCCGCACCTCCTCCATTTCCGTGGTACTGTGGGAGACCTCCGTCGGCAGCGACTTCACCGCCACATCCACATTGCCCACCGTGTCCCGGCAGCGATAGACCACGCCCATGCCGCCCTGTCCGAGCAGCTCCACCACCTGGTAGCGATTCAGAATCATCTCGCCGGTATTCCAATTGCGGGCGGAGGACTTTCCATCGTCATTTGGAGGATTTCCGCCGCCGTCGGACGCCTCCTGGCCATCCGCCGCGAACGGGTCGATCTTGCCATTGTCTTTCGGAGGAATTCCGTCGTCGGACGCCCCCTGGCCATCTGCCGCGAACGGATCGATCTTGTCAGGATTCAGTATGGTTCCACGCCCGTTTCTGACATTATCATTATTTGTCTGTGTTCTAGCCATTGTATTTTTGGTGTTTAAAAGACACGACTTTCAAAAGTCGTATATTCACGTTTTAATGTTCCTGCCATTCCGTGGGTTATGTTCGCGCTGTCGCGCTCGCTCCACCCACGGCTGTGTTCCTATCGCCCCTACAGGGCTGAATTACCATCGCCCCTACAGGGCTTGAAATCCTCATTAATCATTAATCATTAATCGGATTCTTCCACTCCAATTTTGATATTTTTGTATTGCACATCTTTGCCCATGTGCAGCGTGCATTCCTTCCCGTCAGGAGTCTTGAGCATA
>JAGCSE010000151.1 GCA_017964325.1 Victivallales bacterium
CCACGATGACCATGGCCCGCCAGAAATGGGGACGCATCGTCAATATGGCGAGCGACGCAGGCCGCATGGGTTCCTCAAACCGTTCCAACTACGCCGCCGCGAAGGAAGGGCTCGTCGGCCTGACGCGTTCCATCGCGCGCGAATTGGCGGGGCGCGGCATCCGCGCCAACGCCGTCAGCCCGGGCTTCGTCGAAACGAACATGGTCGCGAACATCACGGACAAACGCCGTGCGGACCTCTACCGCGAAATCCCCTGCCGCCGCTTCGCCAAGCCTGAAGAAGTCGCGGCCCTCGTCTCCTTCCTCTGCTCGGACGACGCCGACTACATCACCGGACAGGTGATCTCCATCAACGGCGGCCTCTGCATGTAACATCATCATAACAATCAACATAATCAGTGGATGAAACAATGAACTGCAAACTACTACGACGCTTTTCAATCATCACGCTTTTCGTCGTCTGCACCGCACAGCTTATGGCAGTCCCCATGCCAGAAGGCTGGAAGCAGGCCGCCAACTGCCGTAAGGACGAAGGCAATTTCACGGCGACTGTTTCCGGACAGGAGCCTTTCGACATCATCATCCGCGGCAAGGCAAGCGAACGCAACGTCAAAGTCACGCTCGCGCCAAATGAAATCAAAGCCGTCGAACTGCTTGCGGACAACCAGACGGCGGAGTTGAAAATCACCCGCACGTATCCAGCGCCCGCCGCGCCGCAGGCAAATGTCGAATACACCGTCAAAATCCGCGACAACGAATGGTCGTTCTTCGTGGATGGCGCGCTCCGCGCCATCATGCCGTCTGTCTTCGCCCTGCCAGGCACCGTCAGCGTACAGAATGAACAGGCCGCCCGCCTGCAAGGCGCGGCAAAGTTCCTCCCAGTTCCGAAAGTGTCTTTCTTGACCAATTTCATGATCGAGGAAGGCGCCCCCAACGAACTCTATCCGTGGAACATCAACACAGGCACATGGCGGCTCCATACCGCTCTGCAGCAGGCACTTATCCGTCCTGAAACTGATCAGGCAAGCACGAAGCGCGCCCCGCTCACAGCCGACAAGTCGCCGAATTTCTACTCCCTCAAAGGCGGCGGAGCCAACGTTGACAACATCATCACAACGGGTTACGATTTCTATGACAACTACTCCATCACCTGTTCCATCCAGTTGGAAAAGGGCGAAGGCGGCGTTGTTTTCTACCATCGTGACGAAGTCCTTCCGCCACCGCCGGAAGGCAAGGAGGCCCCGAAGCCCGATCCAGCAAAGGCCGAATTCTACGCCTTCACCATGCGCATGAACGTCCCGTCGGACGGTCAGCATGAAGTCCGCCTCTGGCATCAGAAGAATGGCGTGAAACGCCTCCTCGCCCGCGCGGAAGTCCCGCTCTACGCGAACCAATGGTATCTTCCCGGCGTCGCCGCCCATGGCGATGAAATCATCTGCTATCTCGACCATTACGAACTCTTCCGCGTCACCGAGCCGCTGCCCGTCGGCGGCAAGTTCGGCATGTTCCTCAACACGCCTGAAGAAACCCGCATGGACGACGTGACCGTCAAGCATTTTGCGGACATCAAACTCGAAACGCCCGAAGGCATCCAGTTCAACACGCTCCATTCAGAAGGCAATGTCGCCCATGGGCTTAACGCCGCCAAGAAGCCACAGGTCACGATGACGGACGAAGCCTTGTTCGCACTCGGCCGCACGCAGTCCGTCAACCGCGTCTTCGAGACGACCGTTGAACCAAAAGGCAACGGCTGGACGCTCGGCCTCGCCACAGAATGGACCGCCCACGCCGCCGCTTCGACCCGCTTCTCCATCGCCCGCAAGGCGGACAACTCCGCCGAAACCTACACGCTCTACACCGCCACGCCTGGACAGGAAGACAAAGTCATCGAGACGTTTGAGCACGTGTTGACGGATGCCGAAAAGAAGGCGACCTCCTTCAAACTCATGTTGGACGCCACGGAAAAAGGCAAGCTTCGCGCATTGAAGGACGGCAAGCTCGTCTTTATCTGGCAGCGCGGCAACGATTTCGTCGGTGCCAACGCCATCTGGACAGCCAAAGGCACGACCGCCGTTTTCTCCAATCTGAAACTCAACACAGAACGCGTTCAAATCAAGGAACTTGAACAAAAGAATCCCATCTTCAAGACGGACAGCTTCATGCGCCACTGGGCCTCCCCCGAAGGCCAGTGGATCGCCGGCAAAGCCAACGCCATGTGGCACAAGGGCGATTTCTTCTCGGATTTCTACATCAAGCTGCCCTGCATCCCGAACAGCGATTTCAACGTCGCCGTTCCAGACGATGCCGACAACGGCCCCGTCTCCATCGTCATCAAGGACGGCAAGTTGATCTTCTCCGTAAAAGAATTTATGGATAAGGATGCCGTTGTGCAGGAGTTCGCTCTCACCGCGCCCGAAGGGAAGGGCATAGATGCCTTGGAATACGAACTTTATCATGAAGGCTACTGGCTGTGGATCGATGTTGCGGGCAAGACCGTCCTCCGCCATCGCCTGACAGGCAGCCTCAGATCCATCGGCACGAAAGCTCGTGTCATTGGCATGGGCATTCCCGAGCTCGCACGCTCCAAAGTCACTCGTACCAATGTCATAGACGAATTTTTCAACGAATCGCCCCACGACTGGCTCGCCAACGGCGGCGACTGGCAGATCATCAATCGTTTCCAATGCACGCCGTCATGGTCGCACATGATCGGTGAAGCTCACGAAAGCCTCGGCGCCTTCTGGCGGAAGCAGATTTTCAAAGGCGACATGGTTCTCGAATTCTACGCAGGCTCCCGCCAAGGCGCCTACGACGAGATGGGCAACCTCAACTGCACCATCATGGCGCAGGACAACACCGCCAATTCCGGCTACACCGTCGCCTGCACGGAATGGGACCAGAACCTCTCCCAGAACTGGACGACCATGTACAAGAACGGCGTCCCGCTCCAGAAATCAGACGCATATCTTGTCCCGCGCCGCCGCAAGGGCCTCATCCGCAAAGTGTTAAATCCACTGATCGCGCAAGGCCGCCCCTACCATGGTGCATGGTATTACATCAAGCTGCGCAAAATCGGCGACAAGCTCGAATACTATTTCGACGACGAGCTGATCTTCACGCAGAAGGACACCGACGTTCTCAACGAAGGCATCGTCGGCATCTGGACGTTCATCCACAGCATGACGCTCGCACAGATCAAAATCACGTTTGACGAGGTCAGTCCACGCCCCATTCTCGTCAAGATGCTGCCGCTTGAAGAGCCCAAGCCGCTGCCCGCCCGCGATCCGTTCAAATGGAACACGGCCATGGGTCTGTTCAACGTTGATCCACTTGCGGCGGAATTCTGGACCATCAACGACAAAGTCGGCCAAAGCACGTTCACACCGTTCAAGACGGCCAATGGCGGCAGTGCTTTCCTTTATCACAACTGCTTGGGTTCCGGTAACATGCTGACATCTACCACCGGTGGCGCCACTGCCGAGAAGCTCTCCAACATCGCCGGCTGGCAGATTAAGGTGAAACGCACCGAAAAGGCGCGCTTCAACGTCATGTATGAAATCTGCTCAAAGAACGACAAAGGCGAATACACCGCCAACCGCCATTGTTTCCAGCACATTTCAGGCGATGAGTTCACGGAGAACCAGTGGCGCATGATGGGCCATTCGGATGTGCCGCCTGTCGCGCAGGTCACGGCGGAAGACAAGGATTGGACAACCATAACCGTCTGGATTCCAGGCCGTTTGCGCAGGCCCGACGATGAAGCGTCGCAGCGTCTCGTCCGCCTTGTCGGCTTCGGCATCGAACAGCTGGACGCCATGATGAACGGCATTTGGGGCAACGGCCCAGGCTCCGCATACGCCATCGGTGACATTACGCCGATCTTCTACGGAGCCCCTGTTATCACTGCCGAACAAGGAGCTACGTTCCAAGTGCTTTCCAATCCAGCGGAGCCGCAATTCGCAGTTCAAGCCGCCAATCCGCAGCAGTTGAAGGCCATGCTGGATTCAGTCTCCAAAGTCGGTCTCAACACCGCCACGCTCCAGCTGACGCTGAAGGACCGCAAGCTCACCCGTCAGATAGCGTGGATCAAACTTGCGGACACCATCCCCTATACCTTCACATGGGACAAGATCACGCCCGACGCCGTTCGCCTCTCCTGCAACACGGAATATCCGGATCTGCGCATGGCGAAATGCTCCGTTACCTTCGAAGGCCAGAAGATGGAGGGCTTCCCCGAAATCGACGGATCCCGCATCCTCCGCATCCCGCGCAACGACAAGATGATCGCCGCCGCCAAGACCGGCAAACTCAATTTCAAGGTGAAAGTTGGTGACGAACAATCGAAAGACATCGCTCTTGAAACCGCAGCAAAGGATCGTGTGAACGGTGCTCCCGCCCTCATGAAGCTCGACGGCTTCACACCATTCTTCACCTCCTTCGAAGACGGCCCTTCCGCCATGCTCCAGTTCGCCAATTTCCCGCGTATGCGCGTCGAAATGGATGCCTCCAACGGTCAGAACCACTATCTCCAAATCCGTAATACAGGTTATGGACAGGCTCTTGAGACCAATTTCAACATGGCCTATTCTATTGCACAGTATCCACTTATCCAATTCCGCTACCGCGCATGGGACATGGCCCAGATTTCCCTCCGCTTCTCCCGTGCGGAATCCCATTTCGTCAGACTCGCCAACAATGACTATGCAGGTTCCGTCGGCGTCCGCGCAGGAAAGGATTTCATCCTGGATGAAAAATGGCATTCATGGACAGGCGTCGTCTCCGACGCCTTCACGCAGAACACCTTCAACACGGCCCGCTATCTGCCGACCCGCATGCGCTTCGGCTCCGTCGGCTCACCCGACCAGACTGGACGTTTCTCCAAATTCGCCCTCGATGACTTGATCGCAGGCCCCGCCGCACACACGATCGAGCAGATTTCCTTCACGCCGACATACTATGACGCCGACGGCGTAAAAGATGTCTTCTTCGGCATGACGCATGGCAATTCGCCCTACTACGACCTCACGCCCGCCGAACAGCAGGCCATCGCCTGGACACGCGTCGAACCAGGCGCGAAGATCGTCCCGCCCGCCGAAGGCCTCAAGCCCGGCATCAACCACATCGTCATCAAGGCGAAGGACGCAACTGGCGTCGAATCGAATGTCATGGATATGCCGTTCTTCTGGGATACCACGAAACTGGCCGTCAGCCATGCCGTGCAGGATTCAGCCGTCGATTACCATAATAAGAAATCCCTCGTCGTCACGTTCGCCGATTCTGGCCTCTCGCCCGTCGCCGTCGAAAAGCTCAAGTTCTTCATCCAGGACACAGCGAAAGCCGTCGCCATTCCGTCATGGAGCAACTACCTGCAGCATGTCATGAGCGGCAATGCTCTCCATCTCAATCTGAATCATGCGTTCCTGTTCAGGAATTATCTTGACAAATCGAATAACGGCGATACGTTCAATCTTGTCATCGACGGCATCGAAGACGGCGCGGGAAACACGGTTCCCGCATACACAGCCTCCTTCAAAGTCGATTACGCCTCCGACAAGACCGGTCCGAACTGGTACGACCTGAAATACGGCTCGTCCGTCGGATGGTATTGGAACTGGGACGGCTTCCGCTGCGATACCCTCCAGGCGACGCAGGGCCAGCACAACCATATCCAGACCTGCCACCTCCCGAACTGCGGCGGCTACCTCCGCAACGGCTCCTACTACGCCGCCGGCGATGTCACCATCGCCACGTCATGGAACGTCAAGCGGTATCCGTTCCTCTCATTCCGCGCCAACCAGCACGTAATCCGTGACGGCGCGTCATTCCATCTCATCCTTTCGGCCGCCGACGGCTCCGTTTACACCTACTCCCTCCTCAAGGCTGGTGGCGAATCCAACGAGCTGAACCTGAAGGAGAACTACATCTGGAAGGGCGGCGAAGTCAAGACCATCTCCATCAATCTTGCCCAGCTTCTCAAGGAACGCGGCGTCCCGCAGGAGAAGATCGACAAGACCACCTTCACGTCCGTCCGCTTCCAGCGCCGCGGGCAGCAGCACAACGATTTCCTCGACATCGATGACTTCTACATCCACGGCCTGCCCGACGATGCCTCGAAGCCCGATGTCATGAATCTCGAAACCTACGACGCCAGCGGTGTCGCCTCCGTCGAAATCTCGGCCTTCGCACCAGACGGCAAGAAGGAATGGACGGTTCCGTTCGCGGATCAGCATAACATCGACCTCAACCAGTTGCGTGCCAAGTTCACCGCCACAGGCGTTCGCTGGCTCCTCTGCCAGTCGAAGGACAAGGCTGGCAACCTCAACGAAGGCATCTGGTTCCCGCTCTACGGCGTCTATACGCCGCCACCGCCGCCGCCTGCTCCGAAACCTGAACCGCCAAAAGCTGAGC
>JAGCSE010000152.1 GCA_017964325.1 Victivallales bacterium
GCGCAAGGACTTGAGGAGTTCGCCATGTCGCAGCACGGTTGGTCCCACTGGCAGAACATGTCGCCGTATTGGAACTGCATCATGACGTTTTTGATTTCCACTGGCTTGGCATTGCTCGTGGCGTTTGGCCGTCTCAAATGGACATGGTGGCCGCTGCATCCCGTCATTTTCATCTTCTACGGCGGCCATCAGGGTATGCTGATGTCGTTCTCCTTCGGGCTTGGCTTCTTCCTGAAGTGGATCTTCACGAAATACGGTGGCGGCCGCGTCTACCAGCGGAGCAAGCCGTTGTTCATCGGCCTGATCGCGGGCACGCTGATGGGGCAGTTCATCCCGATGATCGTCGGAACGCTGTACTATGTCTTCACCGGTCAGACGGTGTGACCGCCTGTGGCGGAGCTAAAATCTTAAAGCTTAAAGCTATCCATAAGATGGGAAACTAAAACTTGTATTTACTTATGATTCAACAACTGGACGTTGAAAATTTTACGGTATTCAAAAAGGCGGCTTTTGAATTTGGCAGTCAGTTGAATATTTTCATCGGTGAAAACGGGACTGGCAAGACACAGATTCTGAAGCTGATCTATGCCGTTGTTTCAATGTTTTCGAAATCTCAAGAGTTGAATCAACCAGTTGAATTGAAGGATGGCAGCAAAGAGGCTGAAAGTTTCAAAGCCATTTTCAAAATCGATTCGATCATGGATTTGGTCAATACAGATTCCAAACAGCAAAGTTTGCCAAAGAAAAGGGCATATGTGTCCATTAAATGCGATAAACACAGTGATTTGGAAATTGTTTTACAAGACGATAAGAATCATGCAAATACGTCCCCTCATGGTAAAACTGATTTCCTCCATAACACAACTGCTTTGTATCTACCGGTTCACGAACTACTGACGATATATCCCAACTACCAGTCGCTGAGCAAGATGTATCAATTGCCATACGATTCGACGGTTGATGATGCGATTGCCAGGCTCGGCCTCCCTTACAAGAAGGAGACACCGAAGGAATATGATGAAATCGTCAAGGTTTTGGAAAATGCGATTGACGGCAAGATTTTCCTGAAGAACGAAAAGTTCTATTTTAGTCATGAAAATCGTGAAATGGATGTCAATATGGCGGCCGAAGGTTGGCGCAAGCTCGGCATGGTTCTCCAACTGCTGAAAAACGGTGGTTTGGGCAAAGGAATGGTCTTGCTGTGGGATGAACCGGAAGCTAATCTGAATCCTAAATTGATCCGCTTGATTGCCAAAGTCATCGTGGAATTGTCCCATCTTGAAATCCAGACGTTTATCACGACGCATAGCCTGTTCCTTTTGCGTGAAATCGACATGTTGGTCAAATCGGACAAGAAAATTAAAAATGGCGATGTGCGCTATTTCAATTTCCCGAAGAAAGGCGTAGTCGAGCAAGGCTCTTCGCCCGAAGAACTTGGCGACATCCTCCTGTTGGATGAATCCATCGCGCAGTCGGATCGGTTCATGGCCATGGAGGACTGAATGAAAAACATCGCCGTGGATTCCAGAAGTTTTGAATTTGATGATGACTGGCTGGTCATGAAATATGACAGTACTCCATATTATAATCATCAATTCAAAGGCAAACGGAAAAATTCCAAAGGACTGAAAAAGGAGATGAGGGCAGTTGATCTGATTGCCTTGAATCCAGATGATGGATCATTGTATCTTATTGAATCAAAAGACTATAGATTGTATTCTCGTCAAAAGGCTGAGTCACCTGCGGACGAATTTGTCCATAAAGTTCTGGATACATTGACCGGTATTTTACCAACCGCTTTGTGCAGCATGCGCGACGCCAATGGCAGGCATGCCGACTGTCAAGAAGAGATTTTGCATCGGCAGCTACATGAAGCTCAAAAGATGCGTCTTGTCTTTCAATTCGAACAGCCGCAAAAGCATTCCAAGCTTTTCCCGCGTGCGTATGATCCAGCCGATATGCAGAACATAATACGCCGCGAATTAGGCATGATTGATCCCCATGCCCTGGTCATAGATGCAAATACGCAACGTAAAGTTCCATGGAGTGTCCATTGAAACTGTAACGAATTGACGTGTCTATGGCTTGATAATCGCTATTCAAACAGTTTCACACGGTAGTGATGCTGCTTGCCGTCGGCGTCGCGAACGGAGACCATGGTGCGGTTGATCCACCAGGGATTTGTCAATTTCCAAATTTGCTCAATTCCTGAACGGTCATAAAGAGTTGCGTATTTCTTGTACATGTCGCCATGGGCGGCATTGAATTGCTTGTCAACAATGCGGTCGATTTCTTGATTGTTGGCGTTGTTGTTGCAGGCATACCATTGTTTGAAAGCCGCGATTTTCGTCTCTAAATCCACATCGTCGCGATAGGCGATTTCAGACCATTGGCGCAAGTTATCGCGATAAGCCAGAAGCTTTTCGTATTCCTCCTGGGAAAGGACGGAGAAATCCTCTTCCTCTATGTACTTCTCCAGCATGTCCATGGCATCTGCCAGCCATTTCTGCCTGTCTGCAAGCAACTTGTCTTTCTTTTCTCGCCAATTGGCTTTTGTGGTGTCAATCATAAGCCAACTGGCATGTGGCAAATTGTTTTCCCGGATGGCTTCTCCCATTTGCAATTCACTGGCGGAGAAGGCCATGAAATCCTCCAAGGCATCCAATTTCTCCAGTTTACGACTGCGATGCGCGGTATCATCCACACCCTTTTTCCCGACTTCATCCTGCTCTGTCGCAACCGATTGAACAGTATTTTCCTCCGAGGGCTCAGCAGATTTTGACGGCTGATTTTCCTGTGACGGTGTCATTAGAAGGCGAACCGCATGGATTTGGATAATCAAGCAAAGCAACGTCAGAATGGCGGCGACGATGGCAAACCTGTGTTTTTGTTCCATTTTCGCCTCCACTATTGTCGCTTGAACTTGTTCAATTCCTTGGAGACAACTGGCTTGTTGCTGAACCAATTGGAGTTTGCGATACTCACCGAACGTCTTTGGCGTTCGACAATGTCTTCCGGACATTCCGCCATGGCGCAGTTGATTTTTTGGGCTATTGCCCTAAGTCGCTGTTTTCGGTTACTGTCATAATCGGCGGATCGGTCTTGAATCGGTCGTCCATCCATGATATTCTGATCACATTCGTTGAGAAACTCCAAAGCCTCCTTCAATTCCACAAAGTCCTCTGGTGGAAGGATTCCTGGCTTCATGGCGTCCATAAACTGTTTCCGTTTGGTTAAAGCCGCTTCGCTTTGCTTTCGTTCCTGTTTCAACTCACGTTGCACTTGTTCATATGCCTCTGGAGAGACAGTTTTCAGTTCCTCCAGTGTAATCCAACTTTCCGTACCATTCATTCTCTCAAAGGTGTCGCTCTGTTTGGAAACTTCTTCCTTGATTCTGGCCTTCGTAGCGGCGGCAAGACGATTGTCGGCTTCATGCTTTTGTCTGGCCGTCGCAGATTCTTCTGACGATGTAATGCTTTGTTTGTTTCGTATAGTCTTCTGTGATTCTTCGCCGGATTGCAAAGCGGATACCGTTTCTCTGCTTGCATGCACGCTCTTTGCAATCAGCAGAAAACAAACCGACAAAACCAAATCAGCAATAAGAAAAACGATAATTCTTTTCTTTAGAATAGAAGACATTTTGTGAAGGCTATTTTGAAATGATTTTTATGGCATTAGACATATGATAAAAAAACTAATATCAATATAATATTGTTTGTGATGTGTGTCAAGTGCCATTTCCCGATTCCGCCTATTTATTTTTGGTTATAAGAATCACGGGATGTTGTTGGATGTTGACGCCGTTGCCGATGCCGGGGGCCATCGCCATCCAGCTTTCACGGATATTGTCGTCGTTGTCATTGACCATGATATTGAAGCGGAAGGGCTTGGAGAAGAAGTCGTTGGAGACGCCCAAGGCATCCGTCGGAACGGTGATGAGATAGGTTGTCTGCGTTCCTTTACGCATGGTTTCCAATTGGAGCTTTGACGCGTCAGGCTTGAAGCCGTCTGGAGATGTACGCAAAAACGAATAGGGCGAACCGTCCGATTGGCGGGCGTATTCCAGCTGGAAGTGCTTTTCACTGTCCATCGGCGTGATGAATACCTGCACGGAATCGCCTTGCCAGACGCGATTTGCGGCGACGTCATCCGCTGATTGCAGATGGACATCGTCTTCCACAACGACTTTGACAACCAACGCACCGTCCTTCACATCCAGCCAGAAACTCGCGGAGAGATCCTTCGCGCCTTTCCAGAGGTGATGCTCGTGGGCGGGATCGCCGTGCAGAAGATCCGTCAACGTCTTGGCATCGTTCATGACCATCAGCGGTTTGCCGTCCAACGATGGTGCAATTATCGTCGGCACAGGGATTTTCCGCAATTGGCACATCGTCGGAAGACTGCCGATGGACGTTTCGGCGAACAGCCATTCGGTTCCGCCCATGCCGACGGCGGAATTCTTCAGGCGGATTTTCGCCGTGAAATCCAGATGGCCGTTTGCGGGAACCATCCCTGTGAATTCATGTCGGGAGACTTCCACATTTTCCGGAAAACGCAGTTTTGCCGTGGCTTTCTGCTCCGTGGCAAACGGATTGTTAAGAGAGATGATGATTTCTGCATCTTTTTCCGGCAAAAGGATTTCCGGCATCTTGAACACGGCTGGGGACGGAAGTTTCCGAACGGTTGTCGCATTCTTCAAAATGACATTGACCGGCTCGGACAGATTCGGCACGGCGACGATGCCGTTAGAAAGCTCCAACGGCTTGCGGTTGCCGAAGATATCGATTGTTTCGGCCGCCGTCGCGTCCGACTTCATCACGACCGTGTCCGTCAGTGACTGGTTCCACAGGCAGATGGCGATTTCGGAATCGGACTTGAAGGCAAAGCCCCACTGGCCTTTCGGCAAATCCAGTGTCGCAAAATACTCTTTATCTTGGTAAATGCCTGTCAATGCGTTGTATGCGGCATAGACTGGCTTCGGATAGAAGTCATGCGTCAGCATGCCGTACTGGAATTCGCCGTTGGGGCGCAACTCGCCTTTTTCACGCAAGTTGTACCATGTGTAGCCGATGGCGCCGCGCCCCCAGCTGAACAGCAGTTTTTTGAAAAGCGTCTCCGCCTGTTCTTTTTCCGTGCAGACGGCCGATGTGATTGCCGTTTCGTTGGCGTACCACGGAATCGTGATGCCAAGCTCCTTCCGCTTGGGCAGAATATTCCCGTCGATGATGCGGTCGGCATAGCTTTGGAAATGCCCATGTCCATGGAAACAATGTACATCGAACACCTGCCAGCATTCTTTCATGGCGGCTTGATGGAAATCCGGCAGTTCGGGGCGGCCTCTGCCCATCAACTGGCAGAAGCCTGCGGACATGAACTGCGCTTTCGGATCAATCTGCCGCAAGAGTTCGCCAGTGGCTTTCGCAAGTTTCGCATAATCAGAATATTGCGGTGGATTCTTGCGGCCCCATGGCAGATCTGGCTCGTTGAGCATCTCCCAATATTGGACGCGCCCTTTGAAGCGTTTGAAGAGATTGCCGTAGCACTTCATGCTCGTGTCCATCAGGATGCCGTTCTTATCCATAATGTAGCCGAGGATGAAATCGAAATTCATCCCGTGGCTGCTGAAGATATCCACCACGTTGTCAAGCCATTGGATATGCAGCGGATTGTCGTTCCAGCCGAAATCGACGCGCAGGATGCGCAGGCCGATCTGCGACATGGCGACGGCCGCCTTCTCGATCTCCTGCGGCGCGCAGAGCATGGGATTGACATGGCACACGCTGCCGAATTTGAAGCCTTGGACAAATTTTTCATCCGTCTTTTCGCCCGTCAGCTTTATATGCGCGAATGTCCGTTCGCGGACAAGATCCGGACAGCCGTCCGCAGAAAGCGTCAAATCAACATAATAGACACCATACTTTTCTGGAACAGCCACAGGTCCGACGGATTTCGTCTCGCCTGGCCGGAAATCGATTTTTTCGTCCATCGTCCATGGCTGCGGTTCGCCGTCCGCATCCTTCAGCGTTCCGACGACGCGGCAGGAGACCGGTTGGGAGGAAATGTTCGTCAACGTCGCCTTGACGCCTTGCGACGCGTCTTCCACGGCGGCGGCGACTTTGCCCGTATCCAGTTCGAATACAATGTTTTCCAATGGTGAACGCGACACGTTCAAATCAATGGAATTGAAATAGACGTCGCCGTCGAAATCCGCCGTATCCGCTTCAAAACGAACATTCATCAGCACCCACAGCTGGCCGATCTGCTGTTCCTTCGGAGCATGGCCGTAGGGGATGTCCGGCGTTGTGACGGGCGGCAGTTCACATTTGATGGCGTGATGACCGGCCTTGTCCAATTGGACGGGAAACGACAGCCGCTTCAAACCGCCGTGGCTCTCAAACCATTCCAGCTTAAGGGTTTTGATTTGCGGAAGCGGTTGCATCGTCGTGATGTTCACAACGCAATCCGCCGCATCGTAATGGCCGATTTTCGGTCCGAGAATGCCGCGCGGCGATGTAAATCGTGTGAAATCGACGCCGAACACCTTTCCTTTACCGGAAGCATGCGTCATTTTCAGCGACGTCTCGCCAGTCAATGGATTTGCGGCTTTTTCCAGCGTGTCGTTGTACGGAATCCGCTGTGGAAGTTCCAACGGCATGACCCACGGCTTCGCCAGAGGAAGCCGCGGAAACGATTCGGCAGGCTTGTCAATATCTGCAAGTTCCGTCACGGCAATGGAATGGATGAACGCCTCGCCTGGCGTGCCGTCCTGCGGGAAATTGAAGCTGAGGGCGAATGTTGACAGCGGAAAATCGATGGTCTTGTTGGCGTCTTTCGTGAAACTGGAGATGGACGTCGCCGCGAGCCTTTCCGTATCTACCACATATTCAAGTATATATGTTCCCGGTTTGTCGAATTTGATATTCTTCTTCCAGTAGAATGTCTCCAAATTCTTGTCCTGCAGCCGCAACTGGACGGCGTTGACCGCCAGCGGCATGTTGACGGAGACGACCGCCGTGAATTTCGCCCGCTTGAAAACAGGCATGTCATTCTTATCGATGAGCATCGCATGCATATAGTTGGTCACGGAACCATCCCATTGGGCGCAAAGGGCTTGCACGCCTGTTTGCTTGTCCTTCTGGACAGTCAGCGAACAACGGTCCAGCTGCTTGTTGGCGGACCACCATGCCGTCTCATAGACGTTTTTCGTGAAATCCAATTCAAACGCATTTGCAACCAGCACAACGGCAATTAACAACAACGGAAGTTTTTTCATGGAGGGGCAATTGTATTTTTTGGGGGTGTTTTACCAAAATATATCATGGCAAGTGTGAAGAAACAACTATAGATGACGGAATTGTATGAACCATCTGTATATGGTGATTATTAATGAGGAAAATGCTTGAAAAGTATAAGTGGAGGTGTTTTAATAGATATAAATATATCCATTTTTGAAGAAATTTTCATCTAACTGCATAGGTTGATGAAAAGATATCTTAATACTTCATGCCAAAGTTGCAATGTACACAGATGACAGGGTGCATATTCGCCTATACGGAAATACCGCTCGAAGAGAACATCCATTTTGCCATCACGCCGATGGACGTTTTTGGCAATCGTGGCAAGACCATCTATAGCAAGGTCGCCAAATTCGCGAAACCCGCCGAACCGCCGAAGCCTGCGGAAACGGCCAAACCAGCGGAGAAAGGAAAATAAACGGAAGATAGAATACTAGAAATCTAGTACTCTAGAAAATCATAAAACGGCGCGGCAATCATTCATGCCGTGTCGTTTTTGCATTAATCCGCCAGCAGGAGGTAACCGAAATCGAATTGGTGGCCTGTGCTTTGCGGATGCTTTTCAGAGAGGACGCGAAGGGAGAGCGTGTGCGTTCCGGCGGGAAGATTTCGTCCAAGCTCCTGCAGGACGGTGTGGCCGCCTTTCCACGCCAAGTCGTTGGGAACAGGGAAATAGCTGTCGAAGATGATTGGCGGTTGGTCGTCCAATTGCACTTCAGCCTTGCCGAAATCGCCTGCGTATTTCTTGAAGCCGATCGTCACGATGGAGCCAGTGAAGGCGACTTTCAGAAAGGCTCCGGGCTTGTCCGCCTTGAAGGCCGTGTAGCCGCCGCGATGGTGGCCGGTCGTCCATCCGTCGTTTTGCAGGACGGTGAGAGTCGTGGCGTCCACGATGCGTCCCGTCGCGTAGCGGAGCGAATCCGCAAATAGCGGTTCTGGAAGCGGTTGTTCATGAAGCGTCGGGGCGGCGGTGTCCAGAAAATGGCAGACAAGCTCCGCGACGAGACGATGGCCGTCTTGATTCGGATGGACTTCGTCCGGCGAGAGGTCGCGCCATGTGAGACGGCCGGCGGTGACTTCCGGATAAAGCGCGTCGCGATAGGAGATCATCGGCAGTTGGTAGTGGTTGCCGACGGGTATATGCAGATTCTGGACGTTGTGCCCATTCTCCTCCATCGTGAAAATCAGCAGGACGAGTGGTTTGGTTGGAAGCGCTAAACATTGGCGGACAAGACCTTCGAAGCCTGGCTGGACATCTTCGCCTGCGTGGTCGTTGACGGCGTATTCAATCGTGATGAAATCCGGATTGTATTTCAGAAGATCGTTTTTGGCGCGATAGCAGCCGAAAAGACTTCCGCTTGCGCCGATGCCCGCATTGACGAGTTTCGCGCCGATATGGGCGGCGATGAGATTCGCATAGCGGCCTTCTGCGGTGTCCGCCTTCGCGCCTTCCGTGATGGATCCGCCGATGGAGCCATAGACGATCGGCTGGCCGGATTTGATTTTCGTGCGAAGCCGCTCCAACGGCTCCAGGCTTCCGACGGCGACGACGGAACGGTCGATCCAATTCTGCTGCATGGTCAACATAAGTATTTGTCCTGTAAAAAGTTAACTTTTAATCATTCCTCTCTCAGCTGTTGTGAGGAATGATTCATAAGATCCTTTATCCATCATATTGGATTTTTCTCAAACGTTTTTCTGCCGCTACTCCGAAAAAAGAACGGATAGAAGAGAAAAAGGATGGCCAAGTTGATTTTGTTGAATCAAATGCCATTTCCATGACTTGCTCGATTGCATCATCGACAGATTGGCCTGCTTGAGTCAATTTTGTGACTTCGTCAATCCATCTTTTGATCGTGCTCCGTCTGAATTTAGCCAACAGGTCACAGTTCAAATTTAGTTCTTGCAAAGTGTTTTGGGCTTTCGCATAGTCTGTGGGTGATAAGGATTTATTGGGGGACAGGAAGAATTTGTCTTCAGTACCGCGTTCCGTGTCTTCCATGAAGAAATTTGGGA
>JAGCSE010000016.1 GCA_017964325.1 Victivallales bacterium
ACCGTAGATCAGAAAATGGATGGCAAGATCCTTCACATCCTTGCAGCCGCACTTTTCAACGACTTTCAGCGTGGCGCCGCCGAAGAAGTTCTTCATGATGTCCATCAGCTTGTCATCATCCAGTTTACGGATGGAGCTCAAGCCTTTGGCCAGAATTTCACTGTGGCTACGATGGGAGCCGAAGGTGTGGTCATTGACGTCCAGGCTGTAGGCCTGTCCGACAGCGGCGGCTTCCTGTCCCATGGACAGGTGGGCGGGGCCGGCGTGGTTGTATTTCACGCCCATGTATTCGCCGTGCAGCTTCAGTTCGTTGATGATCGTCTCGAACGTGCGGAGCGTCACCATGTCGTGATAGATGTTCACAAAGTCTTCTTTCTTGAAGAGCTTCTTCTCTTCCGCGGGGGTCTTGGCGTAGGCGTTCACGGCGATCGGCGTGAAGTCGATTTCACCTTTCTTGAACAGTTCTTCCGGATAGATTTCCAAACACTTCGTCATGGTTGATTCCTCTTATTTAAAGTTTTGGGATAATGTTTTCTTGTGTTTTATAAGGCGTGGAGGACGGTCTCCTTAAGTGCCTCGGACTGCGACGGATGCGGGAAGACGATCTGCCGGATGTCCTTGACGCACTGTTCCGTCTCAACCATCGCCGCCGCGCTGGCAATGAATTCGCCGCTGCAGCCGCCGATCATGTGGACGCCAAGAACCTGCCCGTATTTCTCGCTGACAAGCACTTTCACCGTGCCGGCCTTGCCGTCGTTCTCGACCATGAAACGGCCCGCGATCGCCATCGGCATGACGACCTTCTTGTAGGCGACGCCATCTTTCTTCAGCTCCTCTTCCGTCGCGCCGACCTGCGCGACTTCGGGATGCGTATAGATGACAGACGGAATCGCGGAGTAGCGCATGCGGTCCGCGATGCCGAACATATTGTGGACGGCCACGATGCCTTCGCGCGTCGCGACGTGGGCCAGCTGCATACGGCCCGTGCAGTCGCCGCAGGCCCAGATACCAGGGACGTTCGTCTTGCCAAATTCGTCCGTCTTGATGCCGCGGCGTTCGATTTCAACGCCGATCTCTTCCAGGCCGAAGCCACGCGTCACAGGGGAGCGGCCGATGGCACTCAAGATATAGTCGGCCTTGATTTGCTGGTCTTTGCCGTCCGGATCCGTGAACGTCAGCACGTTGCCTTCTATCTTCTGCACTTTGCATGACAGATTGAACACAACGCCAGCTTTTTTCATTTCGGACAGCAGCTTTTTGGAAATCTCCTCGTCAACGACGGGGGCGATCTTCGGAAGCATTTCGACGATGGTCACCTTCGTGCCAGCCGTCGCGAAGAACGTCGCAAATTCCAGACCGATCACGCCGCCACCGATGATGATGAGCTCTTTTGGAATCTCTTCGAGAGCGAGAATGCCAGTTGAATCCAAAACTTTCGGATTGTCACGCAGCCCGGGAATCGGCGGGCAGGCAGGAACGGAACCCGTCGCGACCAAAATATTCGCCGCTTCGTATTCCTTTCCGCCGGCGGCGACTTTGCCGCGGCTCAAAACTTTCGCTTCAGCCTTCACGATTTCGACACCGGCGCGTTTCAGCATGCCTTCAACGCCTTTCCTCAATGTCGCGATGATGGACTGCTTGCGGGCCTGCACGGCCTTCATGTCCAGCACGGGCTTACCCGCGCCGCTCACGCCGTAGCGGGAGGCTTCCAGAACATCTTCAAACGCACGGGCGGAGCGCAGGAGTGTCTTCGCGGGAATGCAGCCGACGTTCAGGCAGGTGCCGCCAAGTTCGTTCTTTTCAATCAACACGACTTTTTTGCCAAGTTTCGCAGCGTATGCAGCCGCCTCGTATCCGCCTGGACCGGCGCCAATTACAATCAGATCGACCATTTTATTTTCTCCTGATAGCAATATCGCAGACGGCTCATCGCCGCCTGCGATTCAATTTTTACTTAACAACCTGCGATGCAGACGAGTTCGAAATTCTCGATGATGTCCTTCAACGTCTGCAGGAAACGGGCGCCCGGAGCGCCGTCGATGACCATGTGGTTCATCGTCAGCGAGAACTGCATGTAGTCCTTATAGACGATGTCACCATTCGCCGCGCGGACGGGGCGCAGCAGCGTCTTGCCGACGCCGAGGATGGCCAACTGCGGAACCGTGAACACAGGCGTGAAATTCGTGATGCCGAACGCGCCAAGATTCGAGACGGTGAACGTGCCGCCCGCCATCAGGTCGGGATTCAGATTGCCGTCGTTCGCCTGTTTGGCGAGGACTTTGACGCGCTTGCACATTTCGGCGAGCGTCATGGTCTGCGAATTGTGCAGGACGGGGACCATCAGGCCGCGCGGCGTGTCGCAGGCGAAGCCCATGTTGATGGCGCTGTGCAGCTTGACGACGTTGTCGTGGAATTCGCCATTGAGTTCGGGATGCTTCTGCAAGGCCTTGATGACAGCGAACATGACCATGTCGCCAATGTTGATGTTGGCCAGACCGAGCTTCTCGCCCTGCGCCTTGATCTTGGCGCGGAGGGCCAGGAGGCCACTGACGTCCGCTTCGGACATGAGCGTGTACTGCGCGGATGTCTGGAGGGATTCCAGAAGGCGTTTCGCGATGATCTTGCGGATCTGCGCGAAGGGCTTCTCCGTGATGACGTCTTCACCGGCTGCGGGAGCCACGGCAACAGGAGCCGCAGGAGCGGGGGCGGCAGGAGCGACGGCGACGGCGGGCTTGCCCATGTCGCCTGCGAGAATCATGCCGTTCGGGCCAGTTCCGGCCGCGGGGGCGGCAACACCATCCGCCAACATGGCGGCGGCGGCTGAGCTCAGCTTCGGAGAATTATGATAGGCGGCTTCAACATCCATTTCCATGATGCGGCCACCCGCGCCACTGCCCTGAATGGACGGAACGACAAACGGATGCTCGGCGACGAATTTCTTCGCACGCGGACTCATCGGGGCGTTATCCGTCGCGGCGACGGGAACGGCTGCGGCTGCTGGAGCAGCGGCGGCCGCAGGAGCAACTGGGGCTGCCGCAGGGGCGGGTTCTGCGGCAGGAGCAGGAGCGGCGGCTGGAGCCGCACCGTCCGCAGGAATCAACGCACTGAAATCTTCGCCGGGGTTACCGACAATGCAGATCGTCTGCAGAACAGGAATCAAATCCTGCTCTTTGCCGAACAACGCCAAAACGGTACCGCCGGCCGTCGCCTCGACTTCGATTGCGGATTTATCGGTTTCAACATCACAGATGATGTCCTTTTCCTTAATGACATCGCCAACTTTGATACGCCACTTCGACAACAGGCATTCTTCAACTGAATTGCCGGCCTTCGGCATCACAATCGCGCTCGCCATGTTCGTTCCTCTTAATGTTTTTCTGGACTTTTGTTCTTTCGAACCCTTAATGAAAACACTTTCTATGGTAAATTTATAAATATAGCTTTTTCAATGGGAACGTCAACTATATACATCCGAAAAACACAGAACATCTATATAAAAAGAGCATAGCGACGGCGTAGAAGAGGCGCATTCCCTGCCACCGATTGCGCGAATGTTGCGTAATCGGTGGCAGATGTCGTGACGATGCGGAATTTAGCTTTAGGCTTTGAGTTTCTCCTGGTAGCCTGACGGCTCCATGGAAAACGAGCCGCGGCCGCCTGAAAGGCGCGGCAATGCCTTGCCAAAGCCAAACATCTCGGCCAACGGCACTTGGCAGATGATCTTCTTCATGCTGCCGAGTGTCTCTATGTCGCTGATGATGGCGCGGCGTGGCTGGAGATACATGCTGATTTCACCGACCGTATCTTCTGGCGTCAAAATCTCCAAATGCATCAGCGGCTCCAAAATCACCGTACCCGCCTTCGGCAGCATCTGATTGATGCACTCCAAAACGGCACCAGCCACGGCACCTTCCGTCGTATTGTCGGCGGAGAATTTCAAATCGACGAGCGTTGCGGAAACATAGATCAGCGGATAACCATTGAGACCACCTGTCCGAAGGCCGTCCTGCATCGCCCTTTCTGCGGAAGCGATGAACGCCTTGGGGATGTTCGGCGTCCGCACGGCGTTTTTGATTTCAAAAAATTGCTCGCCAGCGGGAATCGGCGCGAACTTGCAGGTCACTTCCGCAAAAATCGGCGTGTCGCCCATCATGCGTTCGAAGACGACATGCTCCGTGCATTCGCCCTTCAACGTCTCGCGGTACGCGACACGCGGTTCGCCTTGGCGGATTTCCACGTTGAAATCCGTCGAGACGCGCTTCAGACTCACGTCCAGATGCAGTTCGCCCATGCCCGAAAGGAGACGTTGGCCCGTATCCTCCGCCGTCGAACGGCGGAGCGTCTGGTCTTCGCGGCAAAGCAAATCCAGCACTTCATCCAGCTTGTCCTTGTCCTTCGAGAATTTCGGTTCGACAACAACGGAAATGACAGGTTCGGGGAACGTAATTTTCTCGAAAGCAATGAGATGCTTCGGATCGCAGAGTGTGTCGCCGATGCCGCAGTTTTTTAGGCCAGCCATTCCGACGATATCGCCGGGCCCTGCTTCTTCAATGGATTCCGTCGATTTCGCATAGATTTTGAACAACTGCCGCGAACGGATTTTTTCGCCCGTGCGGGAATTGACAATATTTTCATTCGCCTTCAGAACACCGCTATAGATGCGGATGTAGAACAAATCCGCCGTCGTGGAGGCGTTGACCTTGAAAATCAGGCCGGAGAACGGCTTTTTCGCATCGCACGGCACGCTGACGGGTTCATCCGTCTTGACATTAAATGCCTTGTGTTCAGGGATATCCGCTGGTGACGGGAGATAGTCGATGACAGCATCCGCCAGAAGTTGGATGCCCATGTTCTTCTTCGCAGAACCTACCAAGATAGGTACGAGCTTCCGCTCGATTGTCAACCGACGCAGTTCCGTGACAAGCTTTTCACGCGGAATATCTTCTTCGTTAAGAAACATTTCTGCGATTTCGTCCGAATAGTCGGCAACTTTGTTGATCAGCGTTTCGTAAGCCTCCGCCCACTGCGATTCGAACTCTGGCGGCAGCGGCTTGCGGATGATTTCCGCATTGCGCTCTCCAGCGAATGAGACGTATTCTTTTGCAATGACGTCGATAATGCCTTTGAAAGCGTTTTCCGCGCCATCGGGAAGACAAATAGGAGCCGCACAGTTGTTGAATTTGGAATTGATTTGCTCGACCGTACGCTCAAAGGAAGCCCCAATGCGATCCATTTTGTTCACGAATGCGATTTTCGGCACTTCGTAGTTATCCGCCTGTCGCCAGACCTTCTCCGACTGCGCTTCAACGCCTTCGACGGCAGAAAAGATGACGGCCGCTCCATCGATGACACGCAGCGAACGTTCGACTTCCGCCGTGAAATCGATATGTCCCGGAGTGTCAATCAGATGGAACATATAATCTTTCCACGGAATGGAAGCGGCGGCGGCGGCGATAGTGATGCCACGGGCGCGTTCTTCGGGAAGGAAATCCATGACGGTCGTACCGTCGTCGATGCTGCCATAGCGGTGTGTAAGCCCCGAATAGTACAAAAATCCTTCCGTTGTGCTGGTCTTTCCTGCGTCAATATGTGCGATAATGCTTATATTTCTGATTTTCTCAATGTCTTGCATACGATGTTCCGTTCATGTTTTGCTGATTAACTATACACTATAATATAAACCAACATGAGCCATCTGTATAATGCAACGACAAAAAAGACGACATCATCCAGTCAAAATACAAAAGGCATGGCCGATGATTGCGCTTTCATGCAAACGGTCGCACAGAGTACGCCCTTCCCTCTCCATCGCACTAACCACTAGCCACTTATAATCTTGAACTGCTGCACATCAACTAAACCGCAGTCCGTCAATTTCAAGAACGGAATGACAGGCAGCGGCAGAAATGCAAGCGTCATGAACGGCTCATGCAAATGCGTTCCTGTCAATTGCAATGCCTGGCGAATCGCCTCAACCTGCGCCTCCACAATATCAAACGACTGATTCGACATCAGTCCCGCAACCGGTAGATGGAGCAATCCCGCAACTTTTCCGTCAATCGCGACACAGAATCCGCCCTGTGATTCGCGCAGTGCGTTCACCGCCGTCGCCATATCTACGCCATTCGTCCCGAC
>JAGCSE010000153.1 GCA_017964325.1 Victivallales bacterium
CTCCGATCTCCAAGGTTTTGAACGACAAGTTCGGCATCAAGCGCGGCCTCATGACCACGATTCACGCCGCCACCGCCACCCAGAAGACCGTTGACGGCCCGTCCAAGAAGGATTGGCGCGGTGGCCGCGGCATCCTCGAGAACATGATCCCGTCCAGCACCGGCGCCGCCAAGGCCGTCGGCAAAGTCCTGCCCTCCCTGAACGGCAAGCTGACCGGCATGTCCGTCCGCGTCCCGACGTCTGACGTCTCCTTCGTCGATTTGACGGTCGAGCTCGAAAAGCCCGCCACCTACGATGAAATCTGCGCCGCCATGAAGGCCGCCTCCGAAGGCGAACTGAAGGGCGTTCTCGGCTACACGGACGAAGCTGTCGTCTCCACGGATTTCCGCAACGAAGCCCGCACGTCCGTCTTCGACGTCAAGGCTGGCATCCAGCTCGACCCGACGTTTGTGAAAGTCTGCGCCTGGTACGACAATGAATGGGGCTACTCCAACAAGGTTTGTGAGATGGTTCGCGTCGTCGCTGGCAAGAAATGCTGCTGCTGCAAGAACTAAGCCAGACCGATTCTAATTGAAACAAAAACCTCCGAAGGCCTCGCACCTTTGGAGGTTTTTGTCGTAAACGGCTGGAGTCTCTATAGGCTCCAGCATTGTTTTTTCTTGAAATTTTTCTTTTTTATTATTGTTTTAGTTTCAAGAAACAATCCAAAAAGCGCACCACTGAAAACAGAGATGCGCTTTTTGTTCATTGATTTTTTGTGTTCTTCGTGATTGCTTGCTTTGGCTTACATCCCCAACAGCAGATTGCCCAATGCGGCGACCATGCCGACTTGCGGCATGGCGGCTGGCAATTTGCGCAAATCCGTCAAGCGGATTGTCATCACATCATCGTCTGATGGCGTAGCTGACAGTTTCATCGCAATGGCGCCGTTAAGAACCTGCCGTCCGTCGGGAAGGGCCGCCATACAAGCGGCCTCGTAGGCACCAACCAATATCTCTTCTGCTGTTCCATCAGCCAGACGGGCCGCCGCGAACTCTAGCAGTTCACGAGCGTCTTGATTTCCGAACAACACCGTATGCGGTCCGCCGTAGCCAAATTCGATGGCCGCTAGATTGCCCGCCGTGTTTGAATAGCCATGCGGGAAAATCAACGGACTTGCCAGACGCGGCCCTTTTTGGACGAGCTGTTCGAAGAATTTGAAAGCAGAAGTCGTTGCGCCATAACGTGTTGCTGTGCAGATACCCTTCCGTTCAGAAAGACCGTTTGTAGCATTGTCTCCAACGGCCATCGCCATGGCCGCCAGTTGATAGCCGCCGCCTGGATCCAAATAGCCTTTCACCGATTTCACAAAAGGCTTTGGCGAGAAGGTCGCCAGCATTTCATTTATACCATCGCTCCATTCCAACCATTCTGGATGGCTCAGCAGTTCGGATCCCTTGCCGATATTCGCGGGCAGAACCCATGCCAGCGACCGCATATACAGACAATCCAATATATTGGAGTTCTTAGACTTACCACTGCCATGCCTTGTCAAGACCAATGACGAATTGTTGCCGCCGATGCCCGCCGAATTCGTGATGGCGGCATCAAACGACTTAACACGCGCCTTGCCTGGAATGCAGTCGATCGGCTCGCAGGCCGGATCGTTTTCATCATGGTTGATGGTGGGGGGAATGATACCTTCCCGCATGGCCTGAACGGTTACGATGGCTTCTGCAAGCCCCGCTGCGCCAAGCAGATGGCCCAGTTGCGACTTGTGAGCTGCCACAGAAATCTGCGGCAACCGTTCGCCGAACATTTTGCGGAGGGCTCCCGCTTCGGTCTCGTCATTGGCATGGGTGCTGGTTGCATGGGCACAGACATGTGTTAAATCCGCTGTCGTCAAGCCCGCGTTGGCAAGTGCATCTTCCATAACACGTTGGGAGCCGGCAGCATCCTTCGGCGGGGCTGTCATGTGGAAGGCGTTGTTGTTTGTCGCCGATCCAGAAACCCATGCGAGAGCCGTCGTAGCGGCATCAGGCCGTTCCAAAACCATTGCGGCGGCACCTTCGCTGAAAATCGTGCCAGAGCGCTTCGGGTCGAAAGGCCGCATGACATCGGTCGTAATTGTACGGAGATTGGAAAGCCCGCACCATGTGTATTCTGTAAGTGAGTCGTAAGCAAGGACTAGCATCCTATCTGCACGGCCTTCGCGGATGACATCCGCAGCAAGGCTTGCGGCTGCGGCTCCCGATGCACACGACATGGAAATCTGCAGACGCGGTCCTTTGCATCCGAACGCTTCGGCAATTTGAGCGATGACTCCATCGTATGGCGCATAGCTTGCTTCGTCCAATGCCTGCGTGTCCAGCCGTTCGCGCCATGCCCATTCCAGTGTCTCCATAGGGCCGAAATTCGTTGCCAGCAGGATACCCTGCCGTTCTGGCGGCACGACCGCCGTGGACTGCGCCATGGCCTCAGAACCCGCACGTTTCATCATGGCGGTTGAGAGGTCATCGTCGGGATAGGTTTCCCGCAGGTCGTTTTCAAGCTCTTCTGGGAGCTGTCCTGCGTTCTTCTGGGCGAATGGTTCCGCTTCGAAGCGTGTGATTGGACGGAAGCCGCACTCACCTGCGCACATCCGCTTGAATACGTCCGCCACACCGCCGCCAAGGCTGCACACCAATCCCATGCCTGTGATTTTCATTTCCATAATATTGCCTGATGAACCTGTCAAAACTGCTGAAATCAATCTTTCATTTATGAATAAAAGAACCATTTTTACAACGATTCACAAAAGTTTTTATTGGATGACTTGCTTCTTAATGCTTTCAGTGTAAATTTCAAATGAAAAAATGTCGCAACCAATTGGGCCAGCTTATTCACAACTGACAAAATTTGTGTGCAAGTTTTGTACATACAATCATTTCAATCAACCATTCCAATATCCATGAAAATTCGACGATTTCTTTACCACATCCTTTTCTTCTCCATCCTGTTTCTTTTAAAAACGACAAAATGCCTTGCGCAGGCGCAACTTACAAGCGGAGGAGGCGTACAGGACCTCGTCCGCGTCGCAAAAAAATTCGAAATTGCCCCCATGAAGCAGCCGTCCTGGGCGAAAAAAACGGGCAAGCCGCTCTTTAAAGTCGCGTGGGTCAGTGATATGCATCTGCGGGATGAAGCGAGCGTCAAAGCCGTGAAAACTGCTTTCAATTTGATCCGTGACGACTTGAAAGCAGACTTGACTCTCATTACAGGCGACAACTGCGACTATGACAAAGGTCTTTCCGAAGATGAGGCAAAATATCCCATCGGCATTCGTAGGCACCTCTGGCTCAAGCATTTCCTTGAGAAGGAACTTTCAAGCCTTTATGCCATCATCCCTGGTGACAACTGGCCGTGGGATTTTGAAAAAGTTTTCGGAACCCAAAAATACAGTTTTGATTTCGGTGGATTCCATTTCCTCCTGGTCTCCACGGATGCCGTCGCGCCACAACGCGATACGACATCTGTCTTCTTCGACGACACAAAGGAATGGATCAAGAAGGATCTCGCGCAGAACGCAAAAAAACCGACATTGTTTGTTTTGCACGAAACGCTTGTCCCGCCGTGTTTTCCGGATGCCGAATGGGGGGCTGCCACTTTAAGCGCCAACCCCAATGCGCTAGCTGCGCTCTGTGGTCATCTTCATCTGGATTTGGAATTTCCGCAGGACACATGGACGCAATTCTGTGCGCCGTCCATCGGCCGCAGCCACCGCCCCGCCTTCAAGCTGCTCAATTTCTATCAAGACCAAATTATCCTTGAAAGCTATGAGTTTCAAGGGGATGCGGGAAAAATCATCAAAGCGGACAAATGGCAGCGAATTGTCATTCCAAAAAAGTACCAAGCCACCGTCAAGGCACATTTCAAGTCAGGCAAGCGGCTGGCGTTTGAAAATGTCCGACAAATGCCCGCCCGCCCGAAAGTCTCTGACAAGTCATTAATAAATCGTGCACAAGAAGTCGAAACGGCGTTGTCGCAATTCATTGTGAAATTCGGCTTGTCCAAAATCGGACTCACGCCGTGATTTTTTGAGACATGAGACGAACGAGACGACAAGACAAAAAGATAGGTTTTGGGGCTGTTTTTTTGGAATCGGCTCGCGACTTATTGTCTTATGTCTTTTGTTCACGTCACATCGCGCAATGGTATCGTCATTACGCGATGTGGGCTATTTCCATTAAATCATTTCAGGACAATCATCTTCACTTCGTAGCCGTCGAACTGTATTGACAGCGTCTTGCCGTTTGTCAATATCGGTTGAGCTTTCGGTGTCTTTGTATTCAGTTCCATAAGCGAACATACGGCCGCTTTGAATTCTTTGTCCATGATGATTTCCGCATCCACTTTAATCTTAGTGCTGTTCACGGCCAGAAGATATGTGCTGCCGCGATAATTCCAGACACGGATGTCAATGCCGTCGCCTTTCACAACTTGCGCTGTCGGTGCGGGTTCGGCGGACAGGATGATGGGAATCCACGGCTTGATTTCCGCCGCCACGCGACTGACGCGGCCGAAGCTTTCCTCAAACGGAATCTTCACCATCGGCTTGCGCAAGTCAAAGAACGAGTAGTAGATAAGACCGTTTGCGCCGTTGACGATAGCCTGCCATGACATCGTGCGGATTTCGTCTTCCGTTGGTGGTTGTGCCTTCTTGCGCTCTTCTTCTGTCTTTCGGTAACAGGCCCAGTCGAACGCCTGTGGAACCTGCCAGAAGGCGCGGTGGCCGTAGGTTTGTTCACGCACGGTGCGGGCCTGTTCCGCCGCCTTGCCGGGATCGCCAGGAATCGGATACGGATCCGTTCCGATGACGTCGAAGCTGTCCATGTAGTCGCGAACTTCCCTGTATTGGTAGAGGACGACCCACGTAGGATGGTCGGCATCAAGCTCTTCCATCAATTTTTGGCGTCCTGCAAGGCGTTTGATCATGCTGGAAGGCAGTTCGTCGTTGATGTACCATGCCAGCAGGGCAGGGTGGTTTTTGAACTTGTCAACTTTCTGTTTGACAAATTCAGCTTCACCTTCTTCCGATGTGATTGATTTCGGACACCATGTGGTGCCATAATAGACATCTTTGATGGAATAGATGATTTTAAGGCCGAGTTCATTGATTTTATCCATCATTGCGACATCGTTGGGAGAGGTATATGGCATCAGTGTGTTGAACGGCGATTTCGCGTAGAATTCCAAATCCGCCTCGTTTACGCCACTCCAATACATGCCCAGCGGGAAGAATGGCTTGCCATCAACAATCAACCGTCTGTGTTCATCAATGTAATTCCGCCTTTTCGGCAGTTTCGCGACTTTTTCAAACCAACGTTCGCTCGAACCTTTATGCGTTCCGTCCACCAATGAGAAATCAGCCACCACGCGATATTTGCCGAGCTTCAATTTGGCGGAGTCGATGGAGGTGGCACCGTACGTTTCGGCGATTTCCTTTGGAGCGAGTTTGGCGACGAGATTGCCGTCGGCGTCGTAGATGTCGAAACTGCCTCGCACGTCGGCAGGTGTCTTTTTCCATGAAGTGATGTTCAGGCCGACGCGAAATTCAATCATGCCTTCCGCCACGAGCCCACGGTACAGGTTGTCTGTCACAAAGCGCACAAGTGGCGGATTGTAGCGATGGCAAGTCACATCGTCAAACCAAGCCTTGCCCGTCATGCCTTTGCGGACATAGACGACGATGCTCGTCCGTGTGGCACTTGTAGGAATTTGCCACCGTGACTTGATAAGCGTCCAATCCTTTGTCCCTTTGATTCCCTGTGGATATCCGCCGCCCAGATATCCGCCTTGCTCGTTTTTCTCACCAGAACTTTCGATGCAGATTGTCGCGCCATTGTCATCGCCTTTGATGTTTTCCGTCTTCACCCAGCAGGAGAACTCGTACATCGCGCCTGGCTCGCAGTCAACAGGAATGGAGCACAATTGGTAATTCTTCGGGTCATCGTTCATGAAGCTCATGCACTTGCCGCCGTTGCGGCCGCCATCGACGACTTTGTAAACAGGCTGTTTACCACCCCAGTATTTTGCGTTGCCGTTTTCATCCGTTTCTTCGAAGCCTGCGTTCTTCACAAGATTCGGGCCGACAATCTGGCCGAATGCCGCCAACGCCATCAGACTCAGGCATGTCACCATCTTTTTCATCTTTTATTCTCCTTGGCTTTTATTGTTATATTGTTTCTGTTTTTTTGATTTCAAATGCCGATCCATTGGCGGCGCAGGCGGGACGCACGTGCTACATCCTTAGGCGCAGGCGGGACGCACGCGCCACATTTTCATGAATTCCGAATACGTCGGGCAGATACAGCCGATGTCCGCCAGCCGTTGCATCTGCTCAGTGAAATGCTCCACGGAGACGTTGCACCATGGATGCTCCACGTCTGGAATGCCGTGGTACGTTAAAATGATGGTATTCCCTTCTTTCAACGCCGTCAAAGCTTCATTGAAGCGGTCGGGACAATCGTCGCAAAGTAGATACGACGGCATGTCGTATAGATTCAACGCCGCCAAATCCAGCGGACGGTTTCCGCCTGTCCGCGCAGCGATGTATCCCATTGATTTGACGGCTGTCGCCGCCGTTTCCGCATACGGGGCGCCAGGATACGCATAGACTTTCGGCGCAGGGACTTGCAACTCTTTGAAGAGATCTTCGATGTACGCCACCTGCGCCTTGTTCTCCTCCACGGAGAGGGACGCGGGATTCGCATGGTCCTTTGTGTGGTTTCCGAGTTCGAAGCCCAACTGGTGCAACGTTTTCAAATCTGCCATATCCATTCCCTGCTTCAATGCATGGATGCGCGAATCACGGAACCAGTCACACACGAAAAACGTTGCCTTGAAGCCGTGCTTCTGCAAAACAGGCACGGCGTTATCCAGTTGCGAACGAACGACATCGTCAAATGTTATCACTGCTGTCGGCATGAAGGCATCCTTGTTTGAGTTTTTCATATTATAAAAACACTTTCCAATTTATATTGCTTCTGCCGACTTTCAATTGATTTCACCATATATTCGGCTAAATTTCGCTTGTACCGTCCAAAACTTTTTCCAGCCTATCCTATTTATGAACATCGAAAAACGCGAACACGCCTTCGAACCTGTTTTCAGCACGACATCTACGCGACTTGTGCTCGGCACGATGCCGTCACCGCAATCCGTGAAACACGGCTTCTACTACTCCCATCCGCAGAATCGTTTCTGGCCGCTTATGGCCGAACTGTTCAATGCGCCAAAGCCCTTGACGCCAGAGGAGAAGAAACAATTTGTCCTCCATCGCGACATTGCTCTGTGGGACGTGCTCGCCGTCTGCGACATCGCGGGAGCTTCCGACGCGTCCATCCGCAATCCCGTCCCCAACGACATCCCGTGGATGCTCCACGAGACACGTATCACACGCATCTACACGACAGGCAAGACGGCTTTCAAATTCTATGAAAAGCTCGTCTTTCCTGTCACAGGCATCCATGCCGTCTGCCTCCCCTCCACCAGCCCCGCCAACCAGGCCCTTTTTCCATGGCCGAAACTGGTGGAGGAATGGAGAAGACTATTTGTATAATTCTTTGGTTTTCTAGAGCTTCTAGCGTCTCTAGAGCTTCTAGAAATCTATTCCCACGGTGCAATGCAGTTCGTGGGAATGTAATCCACTTTCAATTCCACCATCTTCTTGATATTCGGTAGCTTGTCGCCAGCCCGCAGACAGTAGCGGACGCCGCGGCGATGCGTCTCTTCCAGCAAATCCACGGGAGCATCCCATGGATTCGGATAGTTGTAGGAAAGGCTGCTGTTGCCAAGCTCCGCCAGTTCCACCATCAATTCGGGCGTGCTGAAAATATGATGGATGAAAATCTCCTTGTTCAGACGACGCGCCTCGCGGATATGGTCGATGATGATGGAGGAAAACACAGCCTCGCCGATCATCTTCCGTTCCTCCAGCCGCTTGATGACGTCCGCCACGACTTCGCCCTTCGTCTCCAGAAACGGCACGCAGTGGAAACGCTGGCAGATATCAAGATATTCGTCAAATGTCGGAATCCGAAGGAGTTCCAAAGGCCATTTGTCCAAACCGTTGCCCTTCTGGAAGGTCTGTCTGCGCAGTTCTGCCCAGTCGGTTTCCTCGACTTTCAGTGGAACGCCGAACATGCGTGTCAGCATCGTATCATGGCAACAGACCAATACGCCGTCTTTCGATTTGCGGATGTCCGTCTCAATTCCCCAGTAGCCAAGTCGCCCCGCCGCCGTGAACGACGCCAATGAATTTTCCGGTGCGACCGGCGTGAAGCCGCGGTGGCTGAAAAGCCGTGGATTTTTTGTCTCGTCAAACATTCCCATGATTTTTCCTTGCTATTATTCTTTATCGTAAAGGATATGTTGTGCTATATTAGCAGAAAGCCGCCTGCGGAAATCATCGCGATTCATGCAAAAGCGTACAATAATATAGTCTTTCTTGTGAAAATCCATCGTCCATTTATGTCTTTTTTGTGAAATCTTCGTCTGTCCATACTATGAATGGCCTGCTCTGCGGGCTCGTCGCAACCATGTTCTGGGGCGGGTTCTATCCCGTTTCGCGGCTGTTGTTCGGCTATGAAGGCGATTCCGTCGAACCGATGAATTTCACCTTCATCCGTTTCACGCTGGCCGCCCTTTTCCTCCTGCCTATTTTTGTGAAAAAAGACAACCGCGACAAACTCAAGATCCTCCTGAAAAAGGACTTGCATTCTCTGGCGATGCTGTCTCTCGTCGGCATCGTCGGCGAAGGCATGCTTGTCTTCTGTGCCACGAAATACACGACGGCCGCACGCGCCTCCCTCATGGCCAACGCCTCGCCCATCTCCACGTTGATCATCTCATGGCTTGCGGGAAAGGAATTGCTAACGGGAAAGAAAATCACGGGCATGCTTCTCGGTTTCATAGGGCTTGTCATCGCGTTTCTCGGCAACGGCAACGACCAGTTCGCCACAGGCGTGTCCATGTTCAAAGGAGACTTGATGGCTTTTGCAAGCGGCGTCTGCTGGGCGCTTTACACCGTCTATGGCGATCGTGTATCCAATGAATACGGCGGCTTGCTTTGCGGCGAAGTCATGTTTGTCATCGCCATGATCATCCTGCTGCCAGCCGCCTTGTGCGTCAACAAGAAAATCATTCTCGACCTGCCATGGCGGACGTGGCTTGGTGCGGTTTATCTGGGCATGCTTTCATACGGACTCGCCAACAGCCTGTGGATTTGCGCCCTCAAATATTTGAAGCCTGGCCAGCTGGGCTCGTTCGGCTATCTTTCCGCCGCCATCGCCATGACTTGCTCCGCCCTATTTGTCAATGAAAAATTCACGATTACATTTTTCATCGCCATAGCTTTTGTACTCACTGGCGTGGCCCTCATGCTCCACCAGCCAAAAAACTCAACGGAACTTAACTCATGAAGAATCAAGAACTTCCATTCCAAATCCTCTCCGAACTCGCGGGGCAGGAGGAACCAACTCCCGCGAATCTTGCGGATGTCACCGCAGCCGCGGACGTTCTCGACGAAACGGACTGCCGCGAGCCGTCTGAAGAACGCCTGAAAGCCCTCAACGTCATCAAAGCCGCGCAAGACCGCATCACGCCAAAGACTTACGTTGATTTCTGCCTCGCAGGGCTGACACTTTCACCTGAAGAACTTCCCGCCATCTATGACGAACATCCTGCCCTCTACTGGTATGACCGCACGTTCTCAAAAGTTCTCGCGGGCGTCAAAGAGGAGGTCGTTCCCGAGGGAAAGACAGTTCTATGGCACGTCTATAACATGGGTTACGTCATCAAGACATCGAAGCATTGCTTTGCCATCGATCTCCACCATCGTCGCGCCGAAGAACTCGTCCCCTATCTTGATTTCATGGCTGTCACACACAACCACGACGACCACTATACGGAACGCTTCGCCAAGGCCATGAACCGTGAGAAAAAACCTGTCATCACCAATTTCTATCCAAACGCGGCCTATCCCATGACCGACAATGACAGCGGCTATTTCAAAGGCCCCGAACGCACCTTCTCAATCGGCGACATCACGATTTCCACATACGAATCCGACCACAACCCGAAGCTCCGCCGCTTCATGCAACCAGTCGAATTCGTCTGCGGGAAAGAACCTGATGCTTGCGTTGTCTTCTCCAGCGGAGATACTTGCAACGCGCAACAACTGCACTGCCAGTCGGCTAAAATAGATTTTTACATCGTTCATCCATACGTTGGCCTGAAAGTTGATGAAGCGGCGAATCTTCTGAATCCGAAAGTTACGCTCGTCAGCCATCTGGAGGAATTCCACCACCGCATCGACCAATGGCGTTGGACATGGCGGCAGGGCTATGAAGCCGCCCGCAAAATCTGGGCGACAGGCCATGATGCGATCGTGCCCGCCTGTGGTGACAAAATCGTCTTCTAAAAAACAATCTCTTGTATCCCTAATATCCTTATATAAAAGAGCTTGACCATGAATCTGAAAAACATTCCCAGCCTTTCCTACAACCTCCCGCAAGATGTCCTCTGCCTGAAATACAATGGCGATTTCGAGCAGGAAATCGAACTCATCGACGCCCTCCTGAAGCGTACTCTTCCCAAACCGCTTGTCGAACGCCTCCAGATGGAAAAACTCCTCGCCGAAGGCATGATGAAGGATTACGAAACATCGTTTGATGAAGCTCTCGCCAAATTCCAAGAGCATATCGAAGGCTTTACCGCCGAGGAACTTAAATCGTACATGATTCAAGGTGTCATCGACTGGCGCTACCGTCGCGGACAAATCGCCTTCCAGGATGCCTTCTATTCCAGTTTGCTCATCAACACACCCGCCCTCAAGCAGCGTCTGAAGGATCCCGACGAAAAGGCACGCCAATTGGAGAAAAGCACGTTGCTTGACGACAATATGCGCATCATGAAGGAGAAAGGCCGCCGTGGCTATCGTTATCACATCCGCCATACGCTTTCCCCGCGTGACAACTATTTCCGCCCGAACCAGTTCCAGCATCTCCATATTCCGCTGCCCATCGAAACGGAATGGCAGAAGAATTTCAAGCTTCTCTCCGCCAGCGACTACAAGTGCATTAACACAAAGGGCCCGCAGGGCACGATTTATTTTGAAGCCGCTCCTGAGACGAACACACCATGCTTTGTTGAATATACATACGAATGCTGGGCGTATTACAACAAACTGGACAATGCCGCCGTCGAACCGTTGAAGCTTGATGTCAAGACCCGTCAGCCCATCGACCACGACGGCAATCCGCTTTCCTCCTATTTGTTGGAGGAGTTGCCGCACATCTGGTTCACGCCGTATCTCCGCGCGCTTGCCGAAAGCCTCGCCGGCAAGGAGACCAATCCGCTCGCCAAGGCCCGCAAATACTACGATTTCATCACGAAGAACGTGCGCTACACATATATGCGTGATTATTTCCTGTATGAAAACATTCCTGAATTCGCAGCCCTCAACCTCCGTGGCGACTGCGGTGTGCAGGGCCTCCTCTTCATCACGCTGTGCCGTTTGTCCGGCATTCCCGCCCGCTGGGCATCTGGCTTCTGTCTCACGCCTACATCCGTCGGCAGCCATGACTGGACGCAGTTCTACGTCGAGCCCTACGGCTGGCTTTTCTGTGATCCGTCCTACGGCGGCGGCGCGTTTCGCTACGGCAATGAAGAACGCCGCGACTATTATTTCGGCAATCTCGACTGCTTCCGACTCACTGCCAACCATGAGTTCCAGGCGGAATTCGTCCCGCCGAAAAAATTCATGCGCATCGACCCATACGACAGCCAGTCCGGCGAAATCGAATACGACGACGCGCCGTTGCTCTCCGGAGAAATCCAAAGCAAACGCACGATGGTAGAATCGGAAGAACTTAAAGCTTAAAACATAACACCATAGCTTGTTTCTTTCGTCCCTTTTGTCCTTTGTCCCCTCACCATAATAAAAGGAGAAAACCATGTCCCAAAAGCTGAAACTTCTGTGTTCGTTATGGTTTCTTGTGTGTGCGTCGCTTTCCGCCGCGCTTGTCGATGCATGGCCGCAAATGGTCCGTGCCGACCAATCCGCCACCATTACGATGGTCTTCGAAAACGAGCCGTTACTTGAGAAGCCGGAACAACTTGCGTTGATGTATCTTAACGATGACGGCCTCCGCGCTGACGGGCAGCCTTTCCAGTATGGTGTGAAGGAAACCATCCCCTTCGTCATCGAAGGCAATACACTCAAAGCGACTCTCAATTTCCCCGGCGAAACCATTCATACGCTGACACTTGTGGATACGAACAAAGGCAATGAAACGCCTGTCGCATCCTTCAAGCTCTATTCCCTCAAGCCCGATTTCTTCGCGCTACGCCCCTACAAAGGCAATTTCCACATGCACAGCAAGTTCTCTGACGGAGCGGAGAAGACAGGCTCCATCATGGTCGCCACCTGCCGTATGTATGGACAGGATTTCGCAAGTGAGTCCGACCACAACGCTTATGCAGGTTCACAAGAAGCGATGGCCTTCTTCAAGGATATGCCCACCGACATGAAAGCGTATCCAGGCGAAGAGGTTCACAGCCAAGGCAACAGCGTCCACATCCTCTCTGTCGGCAGCAGTGAAAGCATGGCCAACTGGTTCTTGAACAACAAAGCCGAATACGAAACCGCCGTCAAGGCGGAGCTTGCCAAAATGGGCCAGCCGCTGCCGTCGCAGTTCATGTGGATGACCGCCGCGTCACACGTTGTCTGGGATCGCATCCGCTCCCGTGGTGGCATGGCGGTCTTCTGCCATCCATATTGGCGGCCTGATTCCCGCCAATACATTCCAAAGCCTGTGTCAGACCATTTCTTCGAGGAAATGTACTGCGATGTCATTGAAATTGTCAACGGCGGCAGCTCTGAACACAGCATCCTGCAATACCATGAGCAGACCGCGAAAGGTACGGTCATTCCTGTGCTCAGCAGTTCGGACGCGCATACTGCCGCGGGTCTCATCTACTCCTTCAATCTCGTTCTGTCTGAGACTGTTGATATTCAAGATATTATCCGCAACATCAAGAAATGCCGTTCCGTCGCCGTCCAGTATATTCCGAAAACCAATAAATATTATACTCATGGCTCGGAACGCGTCGCTCGTTATGCCTATTTCCTGTTGGAAAACTTCTATCCTGTCCGCCATGATCCATGGTGTAAAGAAGAAGGTGGATGGCTCCTCACGCTTGCCAAACAGAAGGCCGGCGACATCAACGACGAGGCCGCCTGCGCAGCCGCACTCGAAAATCTCAAGAAGGTACAAGGCCGCGTTCCCGCCCTCTTAGAAAAATATTGGCAGCGGTGAGCAATGCTTAATGCTTAATGCTTAATGCTTAATTATTAAATAGATAGGATGATTAAG
>JAGCSE010000154.1 GCA_017964325.1 Victivallales bacterium
CACATGACGCCGCCGAAGACGAGATCGCCCCAACTTGTGATCCAGATGGGGGCGTTCGGCTCGTTGAGCTTTGCCCATTCTAGGCTATTTTCCTTGAACCAAGGCGCTTCCGGATGCATTTCCTTCATGGAAATATATGGCACGACCTTCATGCCGTGTTCCGCAGCCATCGCAAGACTCTCGTCCATCTGCTTCATGACGGCCGGCGGATACGGCGGATAGACGGCATCCCGCCAGAAGATGCCGTCATGGCAGTTGTCGCAGTCATTATGAATCTTAAGTAGCGTGTATCCAGCATCTTGCATGGACTGGAAATCGGCCTCCGTCGGCCAGCGGTTGGCAAAACCGCGTTCGTAGTAGCACATCGATTCGGCGGGGCGAATCGGACACATCTTTTTGCGGATGAACGGTAGCGTCAAGCGGAAATCAAATTCGTAAACACCGTCCAGACGGCATTTTTCATCACTGTCATAAACGGAGACGGTGAAATCGAAGGAATGGCCTTCCTTATTATGAATGAGCACCCCGCTCTGTTTCTCGCCTAAAGCCTCCCATTGGGAGATGTCACTCATCATGCAATATTCGATTCCCGCCCCGCCGCGTTCGAACAGCAGCATATACAACGGGACACGAGAACACCTGTAAATTTCTTCTTTATCGATCTTTAGGCTTAACCAATCCGCAACGCCGTTCAGCCCCCATTTGTCATTGCCGCAGGCCCGCATTTCCTTCGCGCCATACGTGTCGAATGTCTTGTCCGACATTTTCAAAACGACCGGCGACAGCTTGCGCAGATTCGTCAACGGTGTTTTCGCCTCCAGTTTGATGCGATGCTCCGCATCGCCCCATTCGCCATAATGGATGGCATGCGTGGCGGTTACGCCGGGCAGCCCTGCTCCAGTCTTGAGGCTTTTGAATCCGTATTGCATGACGACGCCGTCTTTCTCAAATGCAAGATTCGATGCAAGTCCTGTATTTTCAAATATTTCCAAAGAACCATCGGCATTTTCCAAGACAATTTGGAACGACATCGGAGCCGTCAGAATGTTATCCGACGAATCATTCAAAACATACGCTCCAATGAGCGTGCCGTTTTTGGAATCATGCTCCCAGCGGATGTATTCGTTTTCAAACGTTTGAAGGCATTTACGGTCATTCCAACTGTTTGTAACGGGCGTGGGACGCGGCGGAAACGACTGTGAAGCGCATCCCGCCATCAACAGACAAGATATGGTTGCAAGCATGTTTTGGGCATTTTTATTCATCGGAAATCCTTGCATTTAAAGGTGAGCCCAACGTCGTCGTTGGAAAAAAAGCATGGGCGCAGGCGGGACGCGCGCGCCACCCTCTCATCATTAATACAGCCCCTCATAACCAGAAGCCGCCAGCGAGACCTTATGGACGATGTAGTCGTGCTCATAGCTGTACTCGCTCTTGGCCTCGCCGCGGATGATTTCCGCAAGTTCCTGCAACTGGACCATGTAGCGGTCTTTCTGCGGAGGGAACTCGATGGTGTAACGCCCTGGTTCGAAGCCGCATACGGCTTTCTTAATGCAGAAATTCAAGACGAGCGGCTTGCCGTCGAAACGTTCCAACGGTTCCAGTTCGCACCAGCCGCAGGTGCCAGCCAGACGCAGATGACGTTCGCCCGACACAGAAGCCGAATACTTGCGGCTACACGTACGGATGCATGCCGTCGCATGCGGATATTCCAAAACGGCCATCGTATTGTTGATGGTCGTCTCAGGCAGTTCGGGCGTGTTCTTCAGGAATGGATGGACCTTCGTTGGCTCGCCGAGCAACGACACGATGTAGTCGATGAGATGGCAGCCGAGATTGAACATGATGCCGCCCTTCATCTTCGCGAGATACTCCTGGTAGGGCTCGCCGCCGTAGCAGTGATCCATGTCCATGTCAATGGAGAAGATATCGCCGAAAGCATTGTTGCGCACCATGTTCTGGACGAATTTGAACACTGGGTTGCCACGGAACATATATCCCATCTGGAGCGGGAGGTTCTTCGCCTTGCAGCCGTCCAGAAGCTTCTTGTACAGTGCCAAATCCGTGCCCGCAGGCTTGTCCAAGTGCATGGGAAGACCATGCTCCATGACACGCATCGCGACTGGAACCAAGTCCAAATTAGGAACTTCCACAAACACGGCGTCCAAATCCGGAATCTTGTACATCTCTTCTTCTGTCAAACGCGGCACATCCTTGAAAAGGGCTGAATAATCGCCGAAACGCGGCGTCGTGCTCCACGATGTTTCATCGACGACTCCCACGAGTTCGTACGTACCCGGCATTTTCTGAAGCGTCATAAATTTTCCGTTCGCATGTTCATGGCAGATTCCAAATTGCACGACTTTCAGTTTTTTCATGGCTGTTCCTTTGAAATATTGATAAAATACGATTAATGTAAAGACATTCAACCCTAAATTTAGCACGGTTTTCAGCCTTTGCGCAACCATTTCTATCTTAAAGGAACAAAACATGGAAAAAGTCTATGACATCCGCGACTTCGGCGCCGTCGGTGACGGAGTCTTCAACTGCACGGAATCACTCCAGAAGGCCATTGATACGTGCTCTGCAGATGGCGGCGGCACGGTTCTCGTCGCTTCCGGCAAATATCTCTTCTATCCGCTTCGACTGAAAAGCGACGTCCGTCTGGAAATCGCATGGGACGCCGTCCTCCTCGCTGGAACGAATCCGGAACTTTATCCTGAAATACAGCCAAATCCCTATTGGAAAGTTGGTTATGCGCTTCGCAACAACAAACGCTACGTCATGTACGGCGAAGGAATCACCCACGTCTGCATCTGCGGACAAGGCAAGATCGATTTCCAAGGCCTCAGTTTCGTCCATGTCGATGAAAATCTCAAGCCGTTTGAAGGCCACTGGAAACGGAAGCACGACCAACTGATTCCAGGCCGCAGCCTGTTCTTTGTCGGCTGCAAAGACGTTCGTCTTGAAGACCTTACACTTGTTGATACCGCCGGCTGGTTCACGTGGTTCCTCGACTGCGAAGATGTCCTTGTCCGCGGCGTCACAATGAAAGCAGACCTCCGCATGCCCAACAGCGACGGCATCCATCTCGGCTCATGCCGTAACGTCATCGTCAGCGACTGCAATCTCACAAATGGCGATGACTGCATAATCGTCCGCAGCATGCAGGAGCAGTTCGACGAGCCGAAGGCCTGTGAGAACATCACCGTCACAAATTGCGTGTTGCAAAGTTCTTGCGACTGCATCCGCATCGGCTGGACGCATGACTATCTCATGCGCAACTGCACCTTCAGCAATCTCGTCATCCGCGACAGCCGGATCGGCATCGATGTCACATCGCCGCGCATCAAGCCTCTCGGTCAAGACCAACGCGACCCACCGCGCTATGAGGACACCCCTACGCCCTACCCTGAAGTCAAGCCATTCGCCGTTGAGAATATGCTTTTTTGCAACATCGAAGCGCAGACGCGCCTCTATGTCTTCGGCGTCAATCTGACCGACAACGAAGCCGTCGATTATGTCCGCGACATCTCTCTGCGCGGCGTCCATGCCATCTGCGGCCGCTATCCAGTCATCAAGGCGCTGCCCGAACATCATGTCAGCGACATCGAATTCACGGATTTCGTGCTTGAAATGCGTCCCGTGGAAGGCCATCCTGAATACGAAAAGGACACGCTGAACTTCAAACACGCGGAAAACGTCTTCTTCAACAATTTCCGTATAAAGAAGACATACTAATTCATAAATTTTTGTGCTTCTCGCACGAGAAGCACAAATTTCATTGTTCCCTTTTATCTCTTTTATATATCCAGACGCAGCTCTCAAAAGTCACATGGCAATTTTGCCATTTAGCGTAATGTTCCTGCCACCGTTACGCGGTTCTATGTGTATTTTATTGCCTCACCGTGGGTTACGTTTACGCCTTTGGCGTTCGCTTCCCCCACGGCTGTGTTCCTGTCGCCCCTACAGGGCTTGAAATCTGCATACTTGAAGATTTTTGAGAGTTCCGCCTATCCACTATCCACTATCCACTATCCACTAGCCACTAGCCACTAGCCACTATCCACTATCCACTATCCACTATCCACTATCCACTATCCACTATCCACTATCCACTATCCACTATCCACTAGCCACTATCCACTATCCACTATCCACTATCCACTAGCCACTAGCCACTAGCCACTTGGCTTACTACATCAGCGGATTTTTCTGATGTGGATGATGTCATTGCCGAGAATCGGGCCTTCGATGAAAACAACCCGCGTTGCACCGCTGTTCGGTGCGTGCATAGTCGTTATCTGCTTGCCGTCAAACGTCTTGAAGCGCATGGCATGGCCTCCGTCATTGATATAGACAGGCTCGTTGTGCTGCTTCCACGGTCCCGCGAGCTTGCCGCTTGTCGAATAGGCGACCAACGTCGTGTAGCCTGCCCAGCCGCCAGTGGTCCACAGCATTCGGAGCTGTCCGTCCTCCTTGAAGAGGAACGGTCCGTCCGTCACGTAAGTCTGGTTGGTTGGCTCCTTTATCCATGGAGCATCCGCGCCTCGGAACAATGTGACGGGCTCACCTGCGGCCGCTGTCAGATCATCCGTCAGCGGCATGGCTTCAATCGTGCCGCCGAGCCCTTTCGGGCCTGTCCTGAAATCAAGCCATTCATGGCAGAAGACCATGTAGGGCTTGCCGTCCTCCACCCACAGCGTGCCGTCGAGACACAGCCATTCGGCGGGAGTCTGGGGGAATTCGGAGATCGGCAGGAAGGGCCCTTCGGGCGTGTCGGCCCGCAGAATTTGCGTGCCACGCTTGTGCGTGTCCGAATTCATGGTGCAGAACATATAGAATTTCCCCTTGTATTCATGGACTTCGGGCGCCCAGAAATCCTTTGTCGCCCAGAAGCCCTTCGGTGGAATGAACGCGGGGAACGGCCCTTCCCAATTCTCCAAGTCCTTGCTTTTCAAGTAGCCGAAGCATGGATGACGTTTGCCTTCCTCATCCGTGTAGGAATCGCTTCTATACAAATAGTACGTTTGGTTCTTTTCCCACGCCACGATGAACGGGTCACGCGACAGAAATTCTCTGCGCGTCATCTTGCGAGCCTTCATATTCACCTGCTGGGCCATCATGAAAGAGACGCATACAACAAGCTGCAATACCATGACTACTTTAAATTTAAACATACTTCCACCTTCTTTTTTCTGTTTTGTTGGATGTTCAAAAGGATAGTCTTTTTCACAATAAAATAGCATCCATTTTGGAAAAATCATGATTTTCCAGCCCAAACAGCATTTTTCATGCAGCATCCGCCATGATTTGCCACTTTGTGAAAATGACGTATTGTAAAGCATTGCCATTATCCATCACCAAACAACATAAAAAAGGATCTCAGCATGACAAGACGTTGCTTCCAATTGTTTTTCACATTCTTCATGATTTTGGCATTCTGCCAGCTCCATGCGGAAGACATCATCCGCCGAAAAGTCGGTCCAGGCGTCGAATACAGCCGCATCACACGGCCAGGCCCGTATGAGATTCGCCTAATCCATATCAAACGGAAGGAACCACTTAGCCATCTGGAGGTTGTCATGGCTTTCGACCGTCTGACCGGCGATGAAAATCTTCGGAACACCATCGCACGATTCAAAGGACCCAAACGGCAGGTCGTCGGCGGAACCAATGGCGACTTCTTCCACATGGCACACACCAAGACGGCGGGCATGACCGTCGGCGTGTCCATCAGTAACGGCCGCCTCGTCGAAAGCGCGGGCAATCTTCCGTGTTTCTACATCACGGCAGACCGCGTCCCGCACATCGGGCCGATTTCCACCAAGGCATCATTACTCACTGACGGCAAGGAACTTATCATCCAAACCGTCAACCGCCCACCTGCCGCAAACGGCCTCTTCCTCTTCACGCGTGATTTCCAGTGGGACCTTCCCGCAGGACTCCGCCTCCGTCTGGACAACGCCCCCCTGGGCGCCCACGGCGATTGGAAAGCCAAAATCACAGGCGAGTTCAACGCAGGCAAAATCGAGACTGACGATTTGTCGGAACTCGTTCTCGTCGCCGCAGGCGATGGATCCAAGACATTACTCGCCAATCTGAAACCTGATATGGAAATCATTCTCCGCATGAGAGTTCCAGAAGCTGGACAGCCTGTCGTGCAGGCCGTCGGCGGCAATTTCATCCTGCTGAAAGACGGCGAACTGCCGTTCAAGACAGACAACGTAGATAAGGCACGTCACCCGCGCACGACCATCGGCTTCAATGACGATGAAATCATGCTGATGACCGTCGATGGCCGCCAGCCCGGCTGGTCCGTCGGCATGCGTTATGAAGACCTCGCTGTCTTCATGAAAGAATTCGGCATGAAGGAAGCTCTCAATCTCGACGGCGGCGGCTCCACGACGGCCATCGTCCGCGACGTCGTTGAAAACCGTCCGTCGGACGGCGGTCTCCGCCGCAACGCCAATGGCGTCATCGTTGTTTCCGAAGTCGAACAAGGCCCGCTGGCGACGTTGGAAATCCATCCGAAACGGCTGCTTCTGGCTCCCGGCCTGACGGGTCGTCTGCAATTCTGGCCAGGCGATGTCTTCTTCAATCCCGTCGAAGTCAAGGCCGACGCATGGGAACTCGTTCCCGCCAAAAAAGATACGCCGTTCCATTGTGTTCTGAAGGACGGAGCCGTCACACTTGCAAATATCAAACAGGAAGGCACGGCCGCCTTCATCGTCCGCCACAAAGAGCATCCCGAAATCTCCGCGCCGCTGGAAATCGAAGTCATCCATGACTTTGCGAAGCTCGTCGCCGTTCCTGCCTCCCTGACGATGTGCCCCGAAGACAAAGGCTCCGTAAAGGTCTTTGGCGAAAACGCACAAGGCAACCAAGTGGAGATTCCCGTCAAGCTGATCAACTGGAAATTGCCAGAAGCCAGTGGCTTCCGTCTTGGCCAACCCGGTGAGTTCATCGCCGAGAAGAGCGGAGCCCGCACACAAGCCGTCTTGAGCCTCGGCAAGGCATCCTGCCAGTTGCCGCTGAACTGCACGACCGCTGTTTCCGCATACGAGTTCAAGTCTGACATGGAGCTGCCCTGCGCCATCTCGCCCGCGAAAGATCCGTTGAAGCTGGAAAGCTCTGTACAAGAAGAAGATGGACAAAATTTCCTGCGCATGGCATTCAATCTCGGCGAAGGCCCTGGGACGCGCAGCGTCAACTTCCGCCCGCAACGCAAGTTCGAGACGACGCCCATCCGTCTGCGTCTCAAGGCCCGCGTACAAGGCGAAGGCACAATGCTCTTCCGCGTCATTTTCATCGACTCGCTCAACAGCACCCACTACCTGACGTTCCACAAAAACCTGCCCAAAGGCGGTTGGCAGGACGTAAGCGTCCGCCCGCCCGTCGGTATGCACGCTCCCGTCGTCCTCTCGAACATCTACATCGTCAATACGATGAAGGCGCCTTGCAACGGCACACTGGACATAAAGGACATCTTCGCGGATGTCGCACCATGATGATTTGTCTATAACCCATTCATTCCATGTCACAAACAACTGCCCATCCCACATCGGCAAGCGAACCGCTGACGAAAAACCACGCCAATTTCCAAACGAGAAAACTGGTCTTTAGGCGTGATTCAATACTCGTCCGCTATTCTGGCAGCGTCTATGTGTCGTTGGTCTTGTTGTCATTGATAATCAGTCCCTTTTTGATCATTCCCGCTTTAACATTCCGCCTCGGCGCATTGCCTTTCCTTGCATTCGGCGGATTGATCGAACTGATTCTATCTATCAGCATCATCAGTTGCCTCGTCAAACGAAACCATCCCATGTTCGACACACTCAACGGCGTGTTCTACCCACAAGGCCGCAAACATACGGAATCAGCCGTCCCGACAAAAAACATAGACCATCTGCAAGTCATTGCCGTCAATATGGATGTGGGATTCTGCTATGAATTGAACGCCGTCATGAAAGACGGCAGCCGACTTCCCATCATCGCCCACGGCGGCGAGACGAGATTCGTGTCGGACGCCAAACAGCTTGCCGAATGCCTTGCACTTCCCTTGAAAGATGAACATGGAAAGCCATTCGTCGCCATTCCTGGAAAAGGCACGGGACCACTTGTACGCGGCGGCTCCAATTTCCAGAATATGCACCTTGTCTTCCGACAAGACGCCATCGCCGTGAAGCCCACTTGGAAGATTTACCTGTTTGTAATGATTTTCCAAGCGTTTGCATTACTATTGATTTGCATCGGCTTGTTCAGCGAGCAGGAAATCATCTGGGCGCCATTCAGCATCGGAATCGTTTTTACCTTAATAATTCTGTGCATCCTTATTTCCAATCTAAAACGGTGTGCCGCCCCGTTTTTCGACATGGGGGACGGCGTGTTCTATCCCAAAGGCTTCACACGAGACGGCTCAGGCATCGCCTTGAGCCAGTTGGACCATCTGGAAATCATCAAAGAACGTTGCCACACATCGAAAAGCAGCTATGACTCATACGAATTGAATGTCGTTCTCAAGAACGGTTCCCGTTACAACATTCTCGACCACAGCAACGGCAAGTTGCTGTGGGAAGACGCCCATAAGCTGGCCAAACGGCTCTCCCTCCCGTTGATGGATGTCACAAACGGCAATTCCGTCGAAATGCAATCGGATGAAATTCCCGAAGACGTCAGCAATCCAATGGCCAACAAGGCTCCCATGACCACGGCAGCCGCCGTTTTCCAGACAATTTTCGGATTGATTTTCTTCGGTGCTGGCTTCATAGCCGCATGGATGGGATGCCTCGGTCCGCTGACAGGTGTGTTCGCCAGCCGCAACTGGACGCCCACCCCTGCACGTATCGTCAAAAGCCAAGTCGTCACCCATCCTGCATCAAGAGGAGGCTCGACCCGCCGCATCGACATCCGTTATGAATACGATGTCAATGGAAGACATTACACTGGAGAACGCTATGATTTCTTCCGCTCCAAGACATCCACCAACGTGGGCGTCAGTACCATGCATAAAATCGTTGCCTCCCTGCCGCCTGGCACGGAAACGACTTGTCTCGTCAATCCTTCTGCCCCACATAAAGCCGTGATTTCTCGTGAAGTCCCATGGAGCCACCTTCTGTTCATCCTCTTCCCCCTGCCCTTTTATCTCATCGGCGGCTATCTCATCGTCTCCGCCATAAAAGCTAAATGCCTGAAGCCAAAAGCTTAAAACTAAAAGTAAATGGCTGAAAATCCACTGCGCATTGCGCTCTCTATGCAACAGCCGGCGATGCATGCGCATTTGCGCATACGGTGGCTATTAAGAGTGAAAAATACTCAATTCAACTTAATTCATTATTATTTATTGCTTCAGAAGCTGTTTTAAAGTGCATTTTGGCGAATTTTGGAAGTGCATCCGCCCCAAGCGTTTGCACAAGTTGTCGCGCCATAGCCAAAACCTGTGCACTTGCGCCTTTCGGCAACGGCATTCCAGCTTTGTCACCTAAGATTTTCATTTGTCGCACAAATTCATCACGCGCCAAAATGGAAGCCGCCGCCACTGCCACATCTGCCTCTGCCTTCGGATGTTGGATGAGTTCAATCTGCCGTCCGCGCGATTGCAAAGCGTTGCGGACGGTCTGATCCGATTTAGCAAATTGGTCGGAAATCGCCCGCAGACAACTCGGTACTTTTTCCAAAACGTTTTCCAATGTCTTGGCATGGCCCCATGCAAGTAATCGATTCAAATTGCCGAAAGACGCATAAAGACGATTGTATGTCTCTGGAACTAATGTAATTATATTAAATTTTCCCATGACTTCACGTCGAATCAGTTCCGCCAGTTCGGCGATTTTGCGGTCGCTTCCAATGGTCTTGGAATCCGCAACTCCAGCCTTTAGCAAACGACGTGACGTGTCACCGTCCGTATAACAGCAGGCGATGACAAGCGGTCCGAAAAAATCCCCTTTTCCGCTTTCATCAATTCCAGCGTGTGGCTGGAACATTTCTGGATTTTCGACCTCCGCCTTTTCCGTTTCATAGCCGAAGCGTGCCTCCTTCAAGATCTCTGGTTCGAGAAGAAATTGCACAAAATCGGCAGTTCCAGCTCCTTGCACAGTCAGCTTGCCAGATTCGTAAGCCACAACGTTGGTCTTGTCCTTCTTTCCTCGCCAGTAGGCGTATGGAGCGTTATCAAACGCCCAGCCCCGCTCCTCCATCAAACCGTGCAGTTGCTCCACCTGTGTCTTCGTCAACGTACATACATAGTTTGTCTTTGATGCTGCCATAAATCCGCCTTCTGATTTTTTGATAATATGTCAAAATATACTGCCGCTTGCATGAAATGAAACATACGGAGAAGAAGTTTTCCCTAAAACGGTCGCACATAGCGCTTCCCCCGGAAAACTTGAAAAAATGATATTATTATATATTGTATATAAATAACATATTATGTTTTTTTGTACATTTTGTTAATTTGGAACCAATATGGCCAACGTCTATCCATTTGCAGCCGTCTCCGCCCTCGGAGAAAACGCACCGCGTGTCGCAACGCTTCCGTATGATGTCATGAACCGCGCAGAAGCCGCCAAAATGGCGGCGGGAAATCCCTACAGCTTCCTAAAGGTGACACGCTCTGAAATCGACCTGCCAGACTCCGTTGATCCCTACGATCCAGTCGTTTATGAAAAAGCCGCCCACAACTGGAAGTCATTGAAATCATCCGTTCTCACAACGGATGACCAGCCAGCGTTCTATGTCTATTCGCTCGTCATGAACGGACGCCGTCAGACTGGCGTCGTCGCCGCCGCATCCGTTGACGACTACGACAACAACATCATTCGCAAACATGAAAAGACACGCAAGGAAAAGGAGGACGACCGCACACGCCACATCACCGCCCTCCGCGCCCAAACAGGCCCCGTATTCCTTACTTATAAAGATTCCGACGCCATCGACGACATCGTCGAAAAGACCATGAAAACCGTCCCCATCTTCGATTTCACCGCCGAAGACGGCATCACCCACACCGGCTGGCGTGTCGCAGACGAACTGACACTCGCGCTCCAAGGAGCCTTCGCCGCCGTCCCCCTGCTCTACATTGCGGACGGGCATCACCGCGCAGCGTCGGCCTCCCGCACACAGGCCGCCCTCAAGGCCGCAGGAACAGACACGCCTGAATCCGCCCATTTCCTCTCCGTCATCTTCCCTGCAGGCCAGTTGAAAATTCTCGCCTACAACCGCGTCGTATTCGACCTCAACAGCCTCTCCGAAGAGCAGTTTTTCGCAAGGCTCTCCACTGCAGTCGAATCCGTCTCGCCTTCCGAATCCGCCGAACCATCGCAGCCTGGTCAGGCCTGCATGTTCTTCCAAAATAAATGGTGGAACATTGTCTTCAAACCAACGGACACCACGGCTGGTCCCGTTGACAAACTGGACGTGTCACGACTCCAAAACGATGTCCTCGCCCCCATCCTCGGCATCGACGACCCGCGAACTTCCAAGAAGATCGACTTCGTCGGCGGCATCCGCGGCACGAAGGAGCTTGAAAAACGTGTCCTTTCCGGCGAGGCAAAAGTCGCCTTCTCCATGTATCCCACAAGTTTAGACGAGCTGATGGACATCGCGGACGACAACGCCATCATGCCGCCGAAATCCACATGGTTCGAGCCCAAGCTCCGCGACGGCCTCTTCGTCCACGAAATCTGAATCTCTATTTTCCAAATATCACCATAACACACGACAATGAAAATCCAAAACGGTCAAATCTATCTCGAAGACGTTCCCGTCACGCTCCTTGCGCAAACATACGGGACGCCGACCTACGTCTATGAGGAAAACCGCATCCGCGACAATTTCCGTCGCGCCCTCAAGGCTTTCCAGAAATATTACCCAAATTTCCGTTTCTTCTACGCCATCAAGGCAAACAACAATCTCGCCGTCGCCAACATCCTCCGTCAGGAAGGCGCGGGAATCGACGCGGCCTCCATCAACGAAATTCTTCTCGCCCAGAAGCTTGGACTCGGCGGCGACAACGTCATGTTCTCTGGCAATTTCCTTTCGGACGACGACATCCAGCAGGGCCTCAAATCAGGCGTCATCTTCAATTTGGACGACATCTCCCTCCTCCCGCGCGTCCTTAAATTCGGAAAGCCCGAATTCTTATCATTCAGGCTCAACCCTGGTTATGGCGCGTGCGAAGTCGGCGACTTTGTCTGCAACGGCGGTCCAAACGCCAAATTCGGCGTTCATCCAGACCAGATCATGAACGCCTACCGCATGGCTAAAGAGGCTGGTATCAAGCGTTTCGGCGCACACATGATGCCAGGCTCCTGCATCCGCGATCCTGAATATTTCAAATTTATCACTGGCCTTCTCATGGACAACATCGGAAAGGTTGGAAAAGAGCTCGGCATTGATTTCGAATTCATCGATCTCGGCGGCGGCCTCGGCATCCCCTACAAACATGAAGACGGACCGCTGGACATCGACAAGGCGGCGCAGCTCGTCGCGGAAATCTTCATGGAGAAGCTCAACCAATACGGCCTCAAGCCACCACGGCTCATGATGGAGCCAGCTCGGTATTTCGTCGGCGATGCAGGTTATGTCATCGGAACCGTCCATGCCATCAAGAATTCATACAAGCGGATCATCGGCACGGACGTCTCCATGAACATTTTGGCCCGCCCCGCCATGTACGGAGCCTACCATCACATCTACGTCAATGGTCGCGAAGACGAAGCGCGCAAGCCAGTCGGCCTCTGCGGACAGGTCTGTGAAAACACGGATTTCTGGGTGAAGGAGCGGATGTTGCCCGAAGGCACGGCACTTGGCGACATCATCGTCGTCGAAAACGCGGGAGCCTACGGCTACGCCATGAGCTATCAGTACAATGGACGCCTCAAGCCCGCCGAAGTGCTCGTCTGCAACGACAAACATTGGCTCATCCGTCAGCGCGAAACCATCGACGACCTTGTGCGCAATGTCACCGTGCCAGATCATCTGAAATAAGATTTTTGATGATTTTCGATGATTTTTTCCAAAACAATAAAATACAATCCTCCTTTTTACGTTTTGTGATTGTCGGACGCGGAACACAAGATGGTTTCCAAAGGAACCAATCGGCAGTCCAGCGTCCGATGAAAATCATCGAACTTGCCCTCTCACCCAAAACAAAAAGGAGATTAAACATGAAGAAACTACTCGCAGCACTCATCTTCGCAGGATTCGGTCTCGCCATCGCACAGGACGCGCCACCGCCGGCGGACAAGCCGGAAGGCCCCAGAAATGAACAGGGCGGTCGCCCCGGACGTCCAGGCGGCGGTCAATTCAATCCTGAAAGATTCCAAGCACAGATGATCAAACGCATGGAAGCTCAGGCTGCTGAAATCCTGAAGGTCTATGACAAGAACCAAGACGGAGCCCTCGACGCGGAAGAAAAAGCCGCCATGGAAAAGGATTTCGAAGAAGTCATGAAGAAGGCCCGCCTCGCCAACTCCTATGAAAGAATCAAAGTCATCGACGCTGACGGCGACCTCACGTTCAGCGAAGAACAAAAACAGCAGGCCCCGCAGCGCCTCCGCGAAGATATGCAGAAACGCGGCGCTGCACGCGGCGGTTTCGGCGGCGGCCCTGGCTTC
>JAGCSE010000155.1 GCA_017964325.1 Victivallales bacterium
CGACGGCTTCGGCGAAGCCGATTGAATATGGTCCGCCCGTTTCGTTGCCGGATGCGCAACTTCCTGCTTTGACGGGCGATGTGCTTCAGCATGTCGAAAAACTGCCGATTCGCAAGGATGTCGATATCCTGGTGGCCGGAGGCGGCGTGGCCGGAGTGGCGGCCGCATTGGCGGCGAAGCGCGCGGGAAAGGACGTCCTGCTGTTGGAGAAAACGACGTTGCTAGGTGGTCTGGCGACCATCGGACTCATCAATTATTTCGAGCCGCTCTGCAACGGCCGCGGCAAGCAGGTCATCTTCGGAATGTGCGAGGAGTTCCTACGCCTGTCGTTGAAGGTCGGTTTCAATACATTGCCGAAGGAATGGGAGGATGGTGAACCGAAGGAGCCGACAAACAAGCGCTACACTAATCGTTATTCGCCGCAGATTTTCGCCTTGCAGCTGACGGATCTGCTGCACCGTGAAGGCGTGCAGTTGCTGTTCGATTGCATCGCCTCCACGCCCGTAATGGAAGGCGGCCACTGCAAAGGCGTCATCGTCGATTCGAAATCCGGCCGCGAATTCATCCCCGCAAAAATCGTCATCGACACGACAGGCGACTGCGACATCCTCTATCGCGCGGGCATGCCGACGCGGCAAGGGGGCAATTTCTTCACCTACTGGGGCAAGGTGATTACGCTGGAAAGCTGCCGCAAGGCCGCAGAGGCGGGCGACATCCGCTATGCGTTCGCGGGGCGCAACGGCGGCACGTCAACGCTGGCTGGAAAAGGCCATCCGGAAGGCATGCCGCTGTTCGCTGGCACGACGGTTGACAACGTGACGGACTACCTGCTGAAGAACCAGTTGCTCATGCTGCGGAAATTGTCGAAGGAAGACCCGAAATCACGTGAAGTCATCACGTTGCCGACGATGTGTCAGTTCCGTGAGACACGCTGCATCATCGGTGATCATGTGTTTGTCGATACGGACTGCTATAAGCATTACGACACGTCCATCGCCGCCATCTGCGATTTCACGCGACGCGACCGTGTCTATGAGGTCCCGTATGGCGCACTATGCAAGGCGGGCTTCGACAATTTGCTTACGGGCGGCCGTTCCGCCAGCGCCGAAGGCTTCGGTTGGGACGTGCTGCGCGTCATTCCGCCCGCGATTGTCACGGGCGAGGCGGCTGGTTATGCGGCATCCGTCGCCATCGACAGGAAGAAGCCAGTGGCGGAAATTCCTGTCGGCGAGTTGCAGAAAATACTTGTGGGCGTCAACGCGCCTGTCCATTTCGATGACTCGCTGATTCCGCCGAAACAGAAAGAAAAAGAGAAGATTTGATATCTTAACAAGTTGTATGACATTTTGAAATAAAGATACATAGGAGGTTTTCATGGGTAATTTCACGGTTGGAACTGCGAAGCTGGACATCACGCCCGGGCTGGGCTGTCATTTGTGCGGTTATTTTGAGGACCGCATCGCGACAGGCATCAATGACCCGCTGTATGTAAAGGCGCTGGTGATTTCAGACGGCGAACGCGAAATTGGTCTTATCACGTTGGACATCATTGACATCCCACGTCCAATTGTTGAAAAGGCGAAGGAACTGATCATGGCGAAGACAGGCGTTGATGCGGAGCATGTTCTGATCTCGACGACACATACCCACACGGGGCCTGCCGTGATGGCTTCGCTTGGCACGCCAGCGGAGCCCGGCTATGCGGACAGCCTCGTGCCGCGAATCGTCGATGCCTTCGTCATGGCGCACAACGCACGCGTTCCGGCGGAGATCGCGCATGCTTCTGGCGATGTCCATGAAGAAGTCCACAACCGCCGCTGGTACATGAAGGACGGCTCGACGCGCATGAATCCAGGCTATCAGAATCCGGACGCCATCTGTCCCGCCGGTCCGACCGATCCACAGCTTGGTCTGTTGATCGCACGCGATCCCGTGACGAAGAAGCCGCTCGCGTTGTATGCGAATCTTGCGTTGCACTACGTCGGCCCCACGAAAATCCACACGATCATTTCCGCCGACTATTTCGGCTGCTTCGCCGCCGCCATGCAGCGCATCGCGGGCGCGGACTATCTGGTCATGCTTGCGAACGGTACGCAGGGCAACATCAACAACTGTGATTTCACGAAGCCGCATCGTACATCCCGCACGAATTGGCAGCAGGCTGAACGCGTGGCGAACGTCTGTGCTGGCGAGGCTTGGAAGGCATGGAATCTGTTGCGGGACGAAGATTTCAAGACGGAAGGCTTCGTCGATGCGAAGATTTCCATGATTCCGTTCGACGCACGCACGCCGTCGGCGGAACTGTTGGAAGAATCGAAGAAGATTCTGGCGAATCCCGACGGCTACAAGCCGCATGAAGTCGTGTATGCCAATGAAATTGTGCAGTTGAACGATATGCCGTCGCATCTTGAAATACCTCTCCACACGTTGTGCGTCAACGACTTGGGCATTGTGGGGCTGCATGGTGAAGTGTTCGTGGAAATCGGACTTGACACGAAAGAACGGTCGCCGTTCCCGCAGACCATGGTCGTTGGTTTGGCGAACGGGACGGTTGGCTACATCGCGACAGACAAGGCGTTGGATGAAGGCAGCTACGAGACACGGCTCTGCCGCCATGTCCGTTCGCCGAAAGGCACAGGCAAGCTGTGGGCGGACACGGCTGTCGCAGGACTCTCCGAACTGCTGAAGAAACATTAGAAGTGGCGCGTGCGCCATTGCAATGGCACCTTAAAAGAATATAGTTTCTAGGAGATTTTCATGGGCAAGTTTACGGTTGGAACGGCGAAATTAGACATCACGCCTGGTCTGGGCTGCCATATGTGTGGTTATTTTGAAGACCGTCTCTCGACAGGCATCCACGATTCGCTGTATGTGAAGGCGCTGTCGATTTCAGACGGCGAACGTGAAATCGGCCTGATTCTCGTGGATACCATCTATCTGCCGCAGTTCGTCGTCGATAAGTCCAAAGAACTGATTGCGGCGCGGACTGGCGTTGATGCGGAGCATATTCTGTTGTCGGCGACGCATACGCATACGGGGCCCGCCATCGTCGCGCTGCTTGGGGCTCCTGAAGAGCCTGGCTACGCGGAGAGCCTGATCCCGAAGATTGCCGATGCCTTCACCATGGCACATAACTCGCGTGTTCCAGCGGAGATCGCCCATGCTTCTGGCGATGTCCATGAAGAAGTCCACAATCGCCGTTGGCATATGAAGGACGGCACGACGGTCATGAATCCGGGCTACAAGAATCCGAATGCCATCTGCCCCGCAGGTCCAACCGACCCGCAGCTAGGCCTGTTGATCGTGCGCGATCCGGAGACGAAGAAGCCGTTGGCGCTGTATGCGAATCTCGCGTTGCATTATGTCGGCCCCATGAAAGTCCATACGATCATCTCTGCCGACTATTTCGAGTTCTTTGCCTACGCCATGCAACGTATTGCGGGAACGGATTTTCTGGTCATGATGGCGAACGGCACGCAGGGCAACATCAACAACTGTGACTTCACGCAGCCGCCCCGCACATCGCGCACGAATTTCCAGCAGGCCGAACGTGTTGCAAATGTCTGTGCAGGCGAAGCTTGGAAGGCGTGGAACCTACTGCGGGACGAAGATTTCAAGACGGAGGGCTTCGTCGATGCGAAGCTGACCATGGTTCCGTTCAAGGCGCGTACGCCATCGGCGGAGCAGTTGGAGGAATCGAAGAAGATTCTGGCGAATTCCAGTGAATATCATCCACATAAAGTTCTCTATGCGAATGAAATCGTGGAAGTTGTGAAGATGCCAACTGAATTGGAAGTCCCTGTTCACAGTCTCTGCGTCAATGACTTGGGCATCGTCGGCTTGCATGGCGAGGTGTTTGTCGAAATCGGTCTTGACACGAAGGAACGGTCGCCGTTCCCGCAGACGATGGTCGTCGGCCTCGCCAACGGAACGGTCGGCTACATAGCGACGGACAAGGCGTTGGACGAAGGCAGCTACGAGACGCAGCTTTGCCGCCATGTCCGTTCGCCGAAAGGCACGGGCAAGCTGTGGGCGGACACGGCCGTAGCGGACCTTTCGGAGTTACTGAAGAGGCAGAAGTAAATCTGAATAAAGCAGTTGAAAGCCTTGCCGGTCATTTTATTTACCTTCAACCCAAAGGAGTAGTAAATCATGAAAGCAAGTTTGTTCGTTAGTGCATTTTTGTTTTGTGCTTCAATTGCCGTGAATGCCCAAGATGTTAATTTTTTCCGTTCCAACGGCTTGTCGGCGGGCCGTTCAAGGACTCAGGGCAACATCACCTATTACTACCATTCCAACGGCTTGTCGGCAGGGCGTTCCAGAACGCAGGGCAATACTACATATTATTACGATTCCAAAGGTTTGTCTGCGGGCCATTCAAGAACACAGGGCAATATCACGTACTACTATAATTCAGACGGTACGTCTGCGGGGAAATCCAGAACGCAGGGCAATACCACGTATTACTACAAGTCGAACGGCTTGTCGGCAGGAAAATCCCAAACGCAGGGCAATACCACGTATTACTACAAGTCGAATGGTATGTCTGCAGGCCGTTCCACTAGTCAACCGAAAAAATAACAAAGGCGGTTACGAGACGCAGTCATGCCGTCATGTCCGTTTAGCGAAGGGCAGACAAACTGTGGACAGATACGACCGTGGTGGAGCTTTTCGAATTGTTGAAGATGCAGAAATAAAAAAACTGCGCAAGATAGAACTTGCGCAGTGCCATGCGATAATGCCGTCGTGTTGATGAAACATGGCGGCACTTTTGTCATTCATTATTCTTCCGACAGGAAGGGGTTGAGCATCACATAGTTGAGAACCAATTCCTCTCCGGGCAGGGCGGCGGCGTTGGAGAAGACAAGCGTCGTCTCTGGCTTTGTCGCCTTGAAGACGATGTGGTGAAGATTGATGCGCGCGACGTTGTTGTTGTGGGCATAGCGGCCTTTCTCACGTTTGTCGATGTGAAGCCACGACTGCTTGGCGTCGATGACGGCGCCATCGCCCAAGTTGGCTTCAATGCCGTATTTGCGCGGGTTGTGCCGTTTGGCGACGATGTCTTTGTAATCGCCCGTGGCGAACTGCAGGCAGTACATTTTGCCTGGATTGAGATTCTTGACGGTCTGCGTCAGCGTGCTGGTTTCATCGGCGGTCTTTTTGAAGACGGCAAAGGTGTCGCCGACGCTGCTGCCGCCCCAGCGGTTTTGGCTGGTGGATGCGAAGCCGTTGAACTTGTCGGTACGGATGTCGCCGTTGGCCGTCCACGGATCCAGCGTGCCAGCGAAGTCACCGTTTTGCAAGTGGTTGGGCGTGTAGGAGAAGCCGTACTGCTTGGAGAGCATTTCCGTGTTGCCTTCGACGCAGTAGTGGCGGAGGAGCATGAACGCCCAGCGATAGAGTTCGCGGTCGGCATAGTAGCTTCCCCAATATCCTGTCGCGCCGAGATTTGCGAAGGCGGGATCGTTGGCGACGAGATTCAATTGCATGTCCAGATAGTACTTGTAATCGACGGATGGATGATGGGCCAGCGAAAGGATCGGAATCTGGTTGAAATCACCGAAAATAATGCCTGTGGAGGATTCGACACCTGGATAGATGGCTTTCATGTTCTCGATTGTTTCGACGGCGTATTCGCGCAGATAGGCGGCGGCCTGTTCCTTTGTCTCTTTCGTGCGGCAGTAGATTTCAAACAACAGCTTGCCGCGGCTTTGGGAGGCGTTGACGCTGGTGGAGATGAAATCGAAGGAAACCGCGTTCACGGCGGGCTTTCCGACGATCCACGAATAGATGAGACGGTCGCTCGGATTTTCCTTTTCAAACTGCTTGATGCCGTCTGTATAATGCTGTAGCGTGGCGAGGCGGCTGAAGAACTGCTCATCGCAAGTCGCACCGTCGTAGTGGGGGGCGACGAAGCCGCCATTCTTCTTGAGGATATCGACAAGTTCCTGTTGGTTGCCGATTTGCGCTGTATTGGCGTTGGCCAGCCAATGGTAGCCGTTGCGGCGGAGCCATGTGCGGTTCTCTTCGGGAATCGAGCCGCCGTTGAGCGTCGTGATGGCAGGCAGGACGTATTTGTAGAGGAGCGACCAATCGTATTTGCCATTTTCTTGCACGAAGCTATTGGCCCCCGGGCAGTAGTTGAAGATATCGACGATGGAACGGACGACAAGGCGGCCGCCGTTAGCGGCGCCTTTGACGGTCGCTTTGAGTTCTCCTGCGGGCAGTTCGCGGAACGCTTCATTGGCGAGAGAGTCATTCCCGATGACCTGTTTGTCATCGATAAATACTTCAACAGGAGCATTCTGCGCATCTTTAACAGCAAAATAGACCCAGCCATTGCGAACATGGCTGATGGTGAACGTCTGTTCCGCCGCGTCCTTTGCGAGTTCGGCGTTGAGGATTTCCGTGACGAGATTGTTCAGTCGGCGATGGCCGGTGGCGGAGACCTTCGGAATGTTGACGATGGTGATGTCGAATTCCTCCTTCCAGATCGGAAGCGGGGCTTTCTTTGGAAGGATTTCGACAGAAATGTGATGTTTGCCTGCTTGGGGTGGCAGTTTGGCGGTGTTCATGCCGCGCTGAAGCTGCTGGCGCAGGGCGGCGTTGTCATCGAAGTAAATGATGAACCAATAGTCGTCAAATGTGCCTTCGGGCAGCTTGCCGAAATAGCGGAACGTCAGTTCAGGCTTGTCCAGCGGAATTTGGTTGAGAAGCGGCGCGACGGGAATCAGTTTCGACGATAGCAGGAGATTGGAAATCTGCGGGGGGCGGGAGTTTTCGAGGGCGCCTTTGGAGACAGCTTCCAACTTGACGTCCGCGATTTCCGCCTCGCCTTGGAAGTTGACGGCGAAGAAGATCATCATGTGTTTGCCGTTGTTGGACTTCTCGGCCTTGAACTCGTTGGTCATCAGCGTCCAGTCCTGTGTGGGCTTGAATTCTTTGATGCCCTGTTCGGAGAACCATCCGTTGTTGCAGACGGTGAAGCCGTAGTGACGACTCTTGAAATCCTTCGTGCGGACCCATGCGGAAACGCGATATGTCTCGCCTGGAACAAGTTCCAGATCATATTGGCGGAACGTAGCTTCCGTGTTGGATGGATCGGTGGAGGTCAACTTGATGGACGGGAGGCCGTTGGGGCCGCCGGATGGATTGTAGGAGAGATGACGGCCAGCTTGGTTGGCCCAGAACGGCGGGAAATCTTCTTGGTCGGCATCGAATTTGCCGTTGACAAGGAGGTTTTCGCCTGGCTTCACCTGCGCGATGGCGGTCATGCCCAAAAGGCAGAGGGAAATGAATAGAAAGTGTTTCATAATAAGATAATTAGTAAAATGATTTTTAGTTATCTAGAATCCTAGAATTCTAGCCTTCTAGAGGATTATTTTCAGCCGTAGATCGTCGGAATCGCGTGGCCTTCGGCCGCGCTACGTTTGACAAGATCCAAAATGTGGATGGGGCGGCGCGCGTATTCAGGCGTGATGACGAGCTTTGCGCCTTTGACAAGATGCGCCGCGATATTTTCATAGAAGCGATAGCCTTCGCTTGGACGGACGGGGCCTTGGCGGAAGACGTAGTCGCCGTCGTGGTGGGTATAGGCTTTCCATGTGTCGGGCTGGACGATGTATTGGCCAAGCGTTCCCGTGACGGTCAGCCAGCCTTCGCGTGGCTTGGAGTCGATGGAGGAGCTGAGGATGGAGAGCCACTGTCCACTGTCGAAGCGAACGACGCCGAAAGCTTCGTCTTCGATACCATCTTTGACGCCGTATGGGCCTTTTTTCGCCCAGAAGCCGCGGTGGTTGTAGCCGGAGACTTCCGTCATCTTGCCGTTGAGCAGTTGGAGGGAGTATTCGAGCAGATGGGCGCCCCAGTCGTACATGATGCCGCCGGAGATGCTGAAGGAGGAGCGCCACCAGTTGCGCTGCGGACCATAGCCGCTCATGTGTGCTTCGATTTTGATGACATCACCGATCATCTTGTCCTTGAGGATGTTATCGACGGCGCTGAGAATCCAGCCGTCCCAATGGCGGTTGTGGTAGGTGGAGAGCATGACGCTGTTGGCGTCACGGGCGGCGATCATGTTGTCGCATTCCTTCGTGCTAATGGCGAACGGCTTCTCCGTGACGACGTTGAGGCCGCCGTTCATGCATTGGATGGCGAGCTGGGCGTGGGTGTTGTGCGGCGTGGCGATGCAGACGAGATCGACGTCGCTGTGCTTCAGCATGGAGGCGACGGAATCGTAGGTCTCCACTTCCGGGAAATCCTTCTTGGCAGCGACGAGGCGCGACTTGTCGATGTCGGTGACGCATGTCAACGTCATGCCTGCGCGTTTCATTTCGTTCAGATGCTGCCTTGCGATCATGAACGAGGCGCCGTAACCGACGGCTCCGACCTTGATGTCTGAAATCTTCTTGAATTTTTTCATGCTTTGCTCCGTTGTCTTGCGTGGTAGTGAAAATGTAAATGATTGAAATACAGTTAAATAGGTCTGACTCCAAGGTAGTCCATGAATCCCGTGAGGATGGTTGTCGCGGACGGCGAGTCAGGCGACGGCTTGTTGTAGAGGTCGTTGAACGTGAATTCGGGCGTGTCACCCGACGGTGTCTTCCAGCGCATGAAATTGGCGGGATTCCTGTGAAACTCGTTCTTGCATATATCGTTCCACAGGAAGAAGATAACTTTGCTGATGAAATCCTTTTCGGACATGTCGGCGTTGATGAAAAACGTGCCCATCTGGAGGTCTTCCGAGTAGGTGACGTCGCGGATTTTGAAATTGACGCTTTTGAGGAAATCAATCCAACGGTATTGTTTGTCTCCTATGGTGATGATGATTTGCGAAGCCTTTGGATCATCGTAATTTATGGGAATGTATTCCCACTCCCAACGGCGTTTGAAGGCGGTGTCGAGGGGGAACAGCGATTTGTCGGATGTGTTCATGGTGGCGATGATAGAGAGGTTCGGCGGGAGACAGAGTCGGCCGCCGCGCAGCATTTCGTACTGGATGCAGACTTTCTGGTAGTCTTCGTTGTTTTCCAGCCACTTGGCCATTTCCGTGTTGGCTGTGATCATGTATTCGGAGAAGCCGTAGGGCATCTGGCAACCGCTACGGCCATCGCTGCGGTCAAGAAGCTGGAAAATGTCGCCGAAGATGGTGGCGGAGTTGCCGCGGTTGATTTCTTCGATGATGAGCCAGACTTGCTTGTCGTCATTTGGGACGGTGTTGTCGCAGTAGATTTTCCAGGCGGTGACGTAGGCGATCGTGAAAATCTGTGGTACGTAGCGGAACGTGAGCTTCCGTGTCTCGCGGTCGAATTCATCCTTTTCGATGACTTCGACCTGCTTGTATTCGCCGACGAACGTGGCGTAATCGTAGTCGGGATGGAACGTCGTACGGAAGACGCGTGGGCAGTCTTTTGTGGCGGTCTCCTGCATGGCGTTGCGGTTCGGGTCGTCGCCACGGTCAGGCAGGATGCTGTTGACAAGATAGGATTTCCCCGTGCCGGGTGCACCGAAATAGATTTTCTGCAATGGCTTGACTTTTGGCGCATCATGCTTGCCTTCAGCTTCTTGCAGAACCTCTTGAGGCTTGTGGACGAAATGGCCTTGCTGGAGGAATTCGACATCTTGGAAATCTGGCGTGACTGCCCAGAATGAGCGGAGTGGATTGAAAAGGATGCCGCATTCCTTGAACTCGCGGCGAGCTTCGCGAAGGCGGTATTCGAGTTCCGTGCCGCCGCCTTTGTGGAGGATTTTGGTGACTTTTTCATCGAAGTCGGGAACTTGTTTGAGTACTTCAATGACGGCCTGGTCGATGTCCTTCACGTATGCCGCCTTGCTTGGAAATTGTCGCATGACGTGGTAGAGGGCGGCGTAGAGCGTGTCCTGATTCGGCATGCCTTTGATTTCAATGGTCAACATGTTGTTTTTTGTGGGGGAAGATGGATGAATGGAAAGCAGATTCATTAATGTGACATAAAATGAATGGACTGTCAAACAAGCAGATGGATTTTCGATGACGGGAATGTATTTTATTATGGAAAAGTATGCGGAGGCCTTGGTGGCCGTGCGTTTTGAAGAACAGAATCTTGATCATATAATCAAAAGGAAATGGTTATGCGGATTTCTCTTGGAGTGCTTGTGATGATGGGGCTGGTCAGTTTGGGAAGCCATGCGGCGGAAGTTCCCGTTTGGAACGAAAAGGGAAAAAACTACCCTATACCGATTGCGGGCGCGGATCAGACGATAGGGCAGCAGTTGATTGTCAATGCCCCGTTTACGGGATTCGCTTTCGCCATGCCGACCTATCTCCATAATGGCGGTTCGTGCAAGCTGTCAGTGTTTCAGTGGGCGGGTGATTTTGTTAAGACGTTGAGAGGAAAGGCGTTGCATGAGAAGGTCATTGAGGGGCTTGTCGATAATTCACGCAATTGGTTGGAGTTTCCCGCGTTGCCTGCGGGGGAGTATCTGTTTTTGATATCGGAGCCGCGCGGTTCGGTGGGCTGCTGGGCGGCGGGCGGCGAACCTGTTTCGGGCGGAAACAAATACGAAACTGGCATCGGCAGCAAGGGTGATTTGCATCTGATTATCCGTTTCGAGGGTGACACACCAGAAAAACCGTTCGGAGTCTGCGCGGAGCCGGCCATTGAAATTGCTGCGGCTCCCGCCGAATATGCGCTGCCGGCGGACAGCCGTGTTTTCACTCATGACGTCATGCCGGACACGTGGGCATTCGTCGATGGTCTTGGTCGCAAAAGCCTTGGATACGAAGATGTTGGAGGACCGCGTATGGATAAGACATTGGCCATGTTCTACTGGACGTGGCATGTCGGCCAGGGCCGCAACTGCGTGCCACAGAACAACCAGAAGGCAATTGATGAGCATCCGGAGGCGATCCATGATTTCAAACATCCTGTCTGGAAGACTGGCGCAGTCAAAAATTTCTGGAACGAGCCAATTTACGGCTATTATCTGACGAACGACCCATGGGTCATGCGGCGGCAGGGCGAACTTCTCGCAAACGCGGGCGTCGATGCGATTTTCACGGACAATACGAACAACACGGCGACATGGCGCGACAGCTACATCCCGTTGTACAAGACATGGATGAAGGCGTTGGAAGACGGCGTGAAAGTGCCGAAAGTGTCGTTCATGCTGCCATTTGCACCTGGGCCGGACACGCGTGAACAGATCAAATCGCTCTTCATAGACATCTACCATCCCATGAGATACCAGCCACTATGGTTCTACTGGGATGGAAAACCGATGATGATGGCCCATCCTGAATGCCTGGACAGTAAGGATAAACAGCAAGATGCTTTGGCTAAATATTTTACATATCGACCAAATGTCCCGTGGTATGTGGATTCCAATCCAGGGCTCGGCAATTGGGGATGGCTGTCCATTTATCCGCAGGCCGTGTATTATCTGAACCAGGCGGACAAGGATGCGGGCAGGGCGGAGCAGACGACCGTCGGCGTCGCCCACAACCACGACTATAAACTGCATGGGCTGGCTGCGATGAACGGTCGCGACATCATGGGGCGTTCCTACACGTCAAAAGGCTACCATCGTGAGCCAAATGCCTTCAAATACGGATACAATTTCGCGGAGCAGTTCGATTATGCGTTGAAGGTCGATCCGAAAGTCTTGTTCGTGACAGGCTGGAACGAATGGATCGCGGGCCGTTACAAGGAATGGCCCGAAGGACACAAGACCAGCGTCCCAAATGCCTTCCCTGACGAATTTTCCGATGAATTCAGCCGCGATCTGGAGCCGTCGAAAGGCGATTTGAAAGATCATTACTATTACCAGTTCGTCAACTATGCGCGCCGTTACAAAGGCGTCCGCCCCGTGCCGACGCCGAGTGCGCCGAAATCCATCGACATCAACGGCGGCTTTGCGCAATGGGACGATGTCCAGCCGTATTTTGCTGCATATCAAGGCAATACGGAAGACCGTGATGCGGACGGGTACAAGACGTGCCATTACACGGAGCATTCGGGACGCAACGACATCGTCGGCGCGAAGGTCGCGCGGGATGACGCGTTTGTCTATTTCATGGTTGAATGTGCGGACACCATCACGCCTTACACAGACGCCCTGTGGATGACATTGTACATCGACTGCACGGAGAACGGAAATGGCTGGAACGGTTATGATTACGTCGTAAACAAAACGGCTCCCTCCGCGACGCGCGCTGTTTTGGAACGCTTCACAGGCGACGGCTACGGAAGCGAAAAAGTCGCCGAAATCACCTATCGCGTGGAAGGGAAACGGCTGATGATGGCCGTCCCGCGGACGGCGTTGAAAGCGGATGGCGGCACGCTGAGGTTCACGTGGACTGACAACGTCCATGACGAAGCGGATACGGGCGTGCAGGGCGCGGACGGCCGCTGGAGATACAGCCGTTTCTCCGGCGACATCATGGATTTCTACATCAGCGGCGATGTCGCCCCCGGCGGACGTTTCAGATACCAATATAAATGGTAATGGGAGGGGCACGCCCTGCGTGACCGCAGAACATTGTTTTGAATATGTCATACAATTGGTAAGGAATAGCTTATGCGAATATCGATGGGATTGCTGTTAACGATGGGGATGTCCGGAATGGGAAGGCAGGCGGCGGATGTGCCGGTCTGGAAGGAAACGCCGTCGCATTTTTCCGTGATGGTGGGCGAAGGAGCCGCGGGCCTTTCCTATCAGATGATCATCAACGCCCCGTTCACGGGATTTGCTTTCGACATGCCGACGTACAACCAAAAAGACAGTTCCACCAAGCTGTCGGTCTTCCGCTGGGCAGGCGACTGCGAGAAAACAGTCGCTGATAAAGCATTGCATGAGAAGGTGTTCGAGAATCTGGTCGATAATGCGCGCAATTGGGTTGAGTTTCCCGCGTTGCCGGCGAGCGAGTACTTGTTCGTGATTTCGGAGCCGAAGGGACGGCTGGGCTGCTGGGCGGTCGCGGGATCCGGAACGGGCGGCGGGAACATGTACAAGGACGGTTTGCCCTGCATGGATACGTTGCAGCTGACCATCCGCTTTGCGGGCGAGGCGCCTGAAAAGCCGTTTGGCGTCTGCGCGGAACCCATTGGGGAAATCGGCATCGCGCCGCCGCAATACATCCCGCCTGCGGACAGCCGCGTTAGGACGCATGACGTCATGCCGGACACATGGGCGTTCGTCGATGGACTGGGGCGGAAAAGCCTTGGATATGAAGATGTTGGAGAACCGCGTGACGGCAAGACGCTGGCCTTGTTCTACTGGACGTGGCATATCAGCATACGCAGGCAGGTCGAGCCGCAGAACAACCAGAAGGTCATGGAGCAGTTTCCGGAGGCGAAGAACGACTACAACCATCCGGCATGGAAGGTAAATGCCGTCCAAAACTTCTGGAACGAGCCGATTTACGGATATTATCTGACGACCGACCCGTGGGTTCTGCGGCGACAGGCGGAACTTCTTGCCAATGCAGGCGTCGATGTGATTTTCACGGACAACACGAACGGGATTGCGACATGGAAAAACAGCTATGACCCGCTGTACAGGACATGGATGAAAGCGTTGGA
>JAGCSE010000156.1 GCA_017964325.1 Victivallales bacterium
AACCGCCCCGATGAAGTCCGCAGGGGAACTTGCGGATGGAGGGAACTCTGGAGAATCTCCCCATGGAGTGCCGAAGGTGCAAGGTCCGGCGACGGACTGAATCTCTCAGGCAAAAGGAAAGAGTCGGCAAATGGCAAATGCCTTTTTCTTCAGAGAGCCGTCAGAATGTCTGGCGGCTTCGTCATTTCAAATAGTAGAAAAGGATTTGCACATGGAAGCGTTTTTGTCGAAACTTGCGGCCTTCAACGATGCCCTGAACACCTTTATCTGGGTCAAAATCGGCCTGGTGTTGCTACTGGGAACAGGCGTCCTCATGAGCGTCGCCACCAATTTCTTCCAGATCACCCATCTGCGCCATTGGTGGTCGAAGACATTCATGGGACTGTTCCATGCGGATTCCCATGACAAATCAGACAAACGCTCCGTATCCCAGTTTCAGGCACTTTGCACGGCGTTGGCCGCTACCATCGGCACGGGGAACATCGCCGGTGTCGCCGCCGCCATCGCCATCGGCGGGCCCGGCGCTGTCTTCTGGATGTGGGTTGCTGCATTTCTCGGGATGATGACGAATTTTTCGGAAAACGTGCTGGGCATCTACTACCGTCGCCGCAACAAGGAGAACGAATGGAGCGGCGGCCCCATGTACTATCTAAATGAAGGGCTGGGCTCCTATCGCGGATGCAAAACAATTGGCAAAGTCCTGAGCATCTTCTTCGCGTTTTCCGCCATTCTCGCCTCCTTCGGCATCGGCAACATGGGTCAGGTCAACAAAATTGTCAAAAACGTTGAATCCGCCTTTTTCGCCAACATGCATCCCGTCGTCCTGTGGGGCAGCGGCAATTCGCAAGTAACGCTTGTCGCGTTGCTGATCGGTGTTGTCCTGGTCATCATCGGCGCCTTGGTCATCATCGGCGGACTGCACCGCATCGCCAATGTGGCTGAAAAAGTCGTCCCCTTCATGGCCGCCCTCTACGTGATCGGCGCGCTCATCGTCTGCGCTGCCCATCTCTCGCTGCTGCCGGCCGCCATTCTTTCCATATTCAAGTTCGCCTTTGGCATCAAAGCCGTCGCGGGCGGCGCAGCGGGAACCGCCATCGCCACCGTCATCACGCAAGGCTGCAAACGCGGCGTCTTCTCCAACGAGGCAGGCCTCGGCTCCTCCGTCATGGTCCATTCCAACTCCAACGCCAAAGAACCTGTCAAACAGGGCATCTGGGGCATCTTCGAAGTCTTTGCGGATACGATGGTCGTCTGCACCATGACCGCTCTTGTCGTCCTGACCTCTGGCGCCATCGACCTGCAGACCGGCATCATCGCGGCGGGCACGGACGACGCCACGCTGGTGGCAAAATCCTTCACGAGCGTCTTCGGCGCATGCGGCGGCGCGTTTGTCGCCATCGCCATGTTCCTCTTCGCCTTCACGACGGTTCTCGGCTGGTCCCACTATGGCAGCAAAGTCATCGAATATCTCTTCGGACTCAAGGCCGTCAAATACTACCGCGTCTTCTTCTGCCTGCTCATCATCTCCGGGGCCCTGCTCACCTCCTCCCTCGCATGGGATATTTCGGACACCTTCAACGGCTTGATGCTCATTCCCAACCTCATCGGCGTCGTCTCGCTCATGCCGCTTGTCCGCAGAATCACCAAAAACTACATCGAGCGGCGAATTTTGAACAAAGACGTCGAGCCCATCCTGTCATACGATCCGGAAATCCAGAAGGAAATGGCGGAAGCCGTCGCTAAAGGCAGTTTCTAAAGAAACAAACATGTTTATCGACATCCACACGCATACCTATCTGTATCCAAGCCCGCCGCAGGATGGACGGACGCAGTTCTGCACGCCTGAACAAGTTCTGAAACGATATGACGAACTAGGCATCGACAAGGGAATCATCCTCCCGCTCATAGGCCCGGAGGAATATCTGCCGCAATCAAATCAGGAAGTACTGGAAATCTGCCGCAAGTATCCCGATCGTTTCATCCCTTTCTGCAACATCGATCCGCGTGGCATCCACAACAGCGAACAGAGCGATTTCACGCCATGGCTTTCATGGTACAAGGAGCATGGATACAAGGGCGTGGGAGAATTCATGCCGAACATGTCCTTCAAAGATCCGAAGGTGCTGAATCTCTTCCGCCAGCTGGAAGCTTTCGGCTTTCCGCTGATTTTCGACGTGAACACGCAGCTTGGCCTTGGCTACGGGCTCGTCGATCAGCCTGGCCTGCCGGAACTCGAATTCTGCCTCAATCAATTTCCTAAACTGACGATTTTCGGTCATGGCGTCGCCTTCTGGTCGGAAATCAGCACATTGGACAAGCCAGAAGACAAAGGCACCTATCCCAAATATCCCATACGGGCTGAAGGCGCGGTCGTCAGACTACTTCGAAAATATCCGAACATGTGGGGCGACTTGTCCGCAACGAGCGGCTATAACGCGTTGGCAAGGGATCCAGACTATGCCGTGAAATTCCTCAACGAATTTCAAGACAAACTCTGTTTCGGAACAGATATCTGCTACTACGAACAAAAATTTCCATTGGCCGCCTTCCTGAAGGATCTGAACAAGAAAGGGTTGCTCTCCGACACGGCATTTGAAAAAATCGCCCAAGGCAATATCACCAGACTGCTGAAACTGTAGCCTTGTGTCAAGAATATTTTTATGTCCATTTTCATGATTTTTGATCATGAACTCCCCAAAACCTTAAGGATTTATGGAATTGATTCCAAAAATCCTTATATTTCCAATGGGATTGAAAAGATAAACGACATAAGGTGAACACTAAAAAAATTGAAACATTATGAAAAAATCCACAATAGTTATGCTGGCGATATTGGTATTGCTTTTTGGGATTTCATGTAGTCCGAAAGTCTCTTACTGCAATACCCTTCCGTGCTGCTTCTATCTTGCAACCGAAGAACATCTGTATCTTCTTTTGACAATTAATAAAATTGAAGATCAAGACCTTTCGTTGTTTGTCGAACCGGAGCTATGCCATGCTGTTGCCAATCAATTGTTCTACTTGCTCGACATTTCAGCGGATGGCGCTTGCCGGGCGATTCCTTTCACGCCATTTAAGGAGATGCACGGTACAAGAAGCGTGTTTGGAATCGAGTTTGTTCAATGCGATGACGGGCTGGCATTCTTTGATTGCTGTTCCGCGTATTGGTTTGATGGAGAAAAGATTGGCCAACTTCCTCCGAAAAACGCCATTGCTTTGTCGAAAATCTTTGAGGAAATTCGCGGAAAGGAGTGTTCAAGGAAGCTGTTGGATGAGTGGAATCGTGTACATGGTGTGATTAGCGACGGAAAAGGTGAAAGAAACGACTTGCGCGAACCTAGGCAACTGGATTGGAAACAGCATCATTTTGAGTTCGTAACCACCGAAACTTGGCCTAAATACTATGAACTCACCATATCTGCTCCTAGTCTTTGGCAGAATGATTTTCAGATGAAAGTGCCTTACGACCAATTGCCTCGAAGATCGCATCCCAAGAAAGAGCCCGATTTCGGTCCTGTCGAGGTAAAAATGCCAAGTCCAAAGATTCATTTGAACAATCGGTGACGATGTCTTCCATTGACATTTTTCTCTTTGTCGCCAATTTCCCTATCGCTTCACCTGTGTGACATTTTTTACTGATTTCATGTCTAGGATTTGCAAAAGCAATTCATTGGCTTTAGATTATTAGATGCATAGACAATGAAATCAGCAGATGTAAATCAGAAAACGACAATATCTATGAAAAAACATGCTCCACAAGTGAACACTCAAAAGAAAACACTCACAACAAGACAAGAAATAACAGAACAAGGCATTTTTGACTATGCGTCTTGGTTGTCTAGCTTGAAACAACGTATTCGTGAAACTCAATTGCGTGCCGCAATCATAGTGAACACGCAACTGGTACGCTTGTATTGGCAGATTGGACATGAGATTCTGCAACGTCAGCAACAGCAGGGATGGGGCGCAAAGGTTGTCGAACGCCTTTCTAAAGACTTGAAGGCTGAATTCCCTGAAATGACGGGATTTTCACGTGCGAACATTATGTATATGCGCTCTTTTGCCGCTGCATGGACAGAAGAGGAAATTGTCCAAGCACCACTTGGACAATTGACATGGTATCATCAGCTCACTTTGCTCGACAAACTGGATACCAAGAAGCAACGACTTGCCTATGCGCGTCTTGCTGTAGAGAATGGATGGTCTCGTAATGTGATGGTACACCACATCGAACTTAAGACTGCTGAACGCATCGGAAAGGCGCAAAACAATTTCCAGATGACGCTTCCCGCTTCTGATTCTGATTTGGCGCAACAGACACTTAAGGATCCATATAAGCTGGAGTTTCTTGGACTGACAGAAGGCGTCAAGGAAAACAAATTGCGTCAGGCATTGGTGGACAAGGTAGCAGATTTTCTACTGGAACTTGGCACTGGTTTTGCATATGTCGGTAAGAAGATACCGCTGGAGGTTGGCGGCGATCCATTTGAAATGGATTTGCTCTTTTATCATCTTCGCCTTCACTGCTATGTGGTCATTGAATTGAAAACAGGGAAACTGAAGCCCGAACATGTCGGACAGTTGAACTTCTATATGACGGCAGTGGACAGACAAATTAAGACGCCACAGGATGGACCGACAATTGGTCTCTTGCTTTGCAAGTCAAAGAACAAGGTAGTCGCAGAATATTCGTTGGAAAATTTCTGCAAGCCAATTGGGATCTCCTCCTATGAGCTAGACAATGATGTTCCCAAGGAGATGCGAGAAGTTTTGCCCAATGCACAGCAACTAGAAGCAGCTTTGAAGGATTAATAACCATGAAAACACCATACGACAAATACAGGAACAATCCACTCTGGACTGTTCTTGAACAAGGTATAAACGATTTGGTCGATAATCAGGACATCGAAATTACGACTGTTCCCGATTATGTCATTGGTTATCTTGTGAAAAAGCTGACAGAACAAGGCTTTTCAAGTAAAAAACATAATGACAGTGGAAGTGAAAAATGTCTCCTTATAAACCATCCAGAATATACAACATATATTTCTTGCAAAAAATCAGGGTTACGCAAAGAGGCCATGAAACACCTTGATGCATTTCTTACATCATGTATCAATTGGAATCAAACAGACAAAAGGGCCTTTGTCAGGGCGTTTTTCACAGAGCAATCTTATGAAGAGTGCCAATTCCAACAATGTTTCCCATTGGTCAGTCAGTTGCTCTATCCAGTCTTGCATGATTGGTACAAGGAAAAGCCTGATGACTATTTGCCATACTATGGATTTGCGTTTATCTTTGCTCACGCGAGTGTTTCTCTGACGCAAGAACAATTGCATGCTATATATCCCCAAACTGATGGAATGACCGCTATTCCAACCTCATTGGAAAGTATGCCAGAATACAAAGCTGGCAAGCGTGCTTTGGAACTTGCCCCTGATAACGATGATTGCAGGAGAATTTACATTGAACTGCTGATTAAATGGCTTGGCGATGAAGGACATGACCATTATTCAGGATGTCCAGACATGACGTTTCCGCAGAAGGAACTTGAGGAGGCCGAACATCAACTTGAACTCATGAAAGAGTCTCCAGCAAAAGACGGTCTTGAGTATCAATTGACTCGTACACGAAAGTTCCTCTCCTATTGGGAGGCGGGAAATGAGTGATATTCACCTGAATCCGTGAAATAGAGTTCAGAAAAAATAATAAAAAGTAGTACGTTAAATTAACAGCTCATTGGTTATCATTATATACGAATATCCTACATTGTTAATATCACTGTTCACCAATGAGGTTGCTATGATTAAATTTATCCAATTCCCCCCATTTTTTATGAAAACACTGTTTTTAAAGCATAATTTCTCTCACAAATTGGGAACTCCAATGATGATCCGAACAGGCTTGCATCTACTTCCCGTACTGTTGGTTGCAGGATGTATGAGTTCAAACGTTCAAGGCGAGCAAAGCCACGCTGATGCCTCTGCGATAACCGTGTTGCATCTCAAAGGAACATGGTTTGAAATGGGTAAACAATACGGCAAGGCGATGACCAAACCGATGCGACAAGTGCTTCAATATGCCGCGAAACGCGCAACCGATGCGTCGGACCACTATCTGCTACCAAACGGCTTTCCATGCGGGATCGACTTTCTCGATCGCTTTATCGAAGGCGTATCCGCCGGCTCTGGCTTATCCATGGCGGAATTGATGCGCATCAACGGCGTGGAAGTCGCTTACGGGAATGATTTGCTGAAATATTTCGGGGCTGAGGCCGCTGGTCAGTGTTCCGCATTGGCGTTGTTTGGTGACAAGACGCAAAATGGTCAGATGATCTACGGTCGAAACTACGACTGGCTGCCTGCTTTTTCCGAACTCGGTTTTGTGCTAACCTATTTCCAACCAGAAGGTTCAGAACTGGAATTCGCCACGATCAACTACCCTGGATGCTTCTATCTGACGACAGGCATGAATTCCACTGGCGTGTTTGTTGAACTCAATGCCGGCATATTCGCTTCAGCAGAAGACAATCCTAAAATCCTTCATAATGCATGGGCCCTTTGGCATGTTCTTACGCAGGCCAAGAACACTGACCAAGCCGTCAAAATCCTGAACGCTCTGCCGTCGCGAAGCGCCTATATCATCGGCGTCGCCGATCCGCAAAAAAGCGTTTCATTCGAATGGGGCTGCCATAAATCATGCGCACTTTCTGAACCGAATTCCACGGGATTTCTGGCGATGACCAACCATTTTGTCCAGCCTGGTTGGCAGAATTTGCCGATTGCCGACGGTGGCAAAATCTCCTCGGTAAGCCGCCGTTGCGCTATCGTGCATCTAGCAGAAAAAATCCCGCCGCATTCTGCCAATCTTGATACGATGAAGCGAATCATTTCCACGACAGTAGATTCCGGCGGTGCAATGTGGGATGGAACGCTGTTTCAAGTCATTGCCATTCCAGAGAAAAAGGAAATGCTCATCCGCAGCCGTGGTTGCAGCAAGTGGGAAAAAGTCACGTTTTCGAAACCTTGACCATCTATTGTCCTTATCTAGGTTTGTTGCAGTTTTCATTATCATAAGTACATGGAGAAAATAACCTTGGATTGTTGTGGAAATAGACTAAGCTGCCGTAAAAATGAAAATGAACAAAAAGGTAATACAATGCGTATATTCATTCTCCTGCTAATATGTCTTGGCGTTGGTTGTCATTTTTCGAGTGAAAACGGCAAAGTGGATACTGATGGCATGGCAAAGAACAAGAAAAGACAAGTTGTTGATGCAAAGGCATATCGCTTTCCGTCAAATGCTGCGTTCCAAATGAAAAAGGCCATACCATGTAAGGGGCCGATGTTGCTGATTCCGATTGCTCGTCCAAAAGGGCCTGGTGAAAGCAAGCCTGCGGTGTTGGATACGCCTGTTGAGATAAGCTTCCCGTTTGAAAATCTGCCTTCTTTGACTGGATACCAATATGTTGTGTATGGATATTCCTGGACAGTAGGCTCCAATGGTTTTCTCTTTGCTTTTTTCTTGGTTGGCTCAGATGGAAGTATCTTTTTTATGGATACACCTGATGCACCGTTTGGAAAGGACAGGGACATTAAGTTCTTCAAGGCAAATTTATCCGATGATTGGCGGAAATCCTTTACAGCTTGTCTTACAGAAGAACACTGGGGACTTTCGGGCTTTTGGCAATTGCCTGATGGGGCGCCGGCATATCATTGGCGCAAGCCTGAAGATGCTGTACCGATACTAAAAAGCTTTTGTGTAAATCATCCTTTTGTCTCCACATCAAAAGAAGGCAAATGGGAGCGGGTGAAGTTCCCTTGTTTTACTCCGAATGTGTATTGTAGTCAAGGTGTTCATGCAATGCCAAAGTTCAGTGCAAATGAAATTTTACTTTTGTATCCAACTATTAAAGTTGTAAATATCGGTAATGATTTTTCTTATAATGAAACGCAATTGGCATTTCCCAATGGGAAAATAGCCTCGCATATTTCAGGAATGGAGCAAGAACTGGACAAACTATGGGCTACTGGAAAATATACTATACTGGCATACGACAGGAGAGCTGAAAAAGATGTTGAAGACCCTGAACGGGATAGTCCATGGGCACCTAGTTTGCGAACATACGCGGCAGACAAAGGGATTCCGCTTGTCATCCTTTACGGCGATGGCAAGGATGCTTTACATGATGATAGTTTGCCAAAGAATGTCAGACAATTCTGGCATGGCGATGACAAGAGTGCACCAGTATATGAAGGCTTGCCGAAAGGCGTTACGCAATATTGGCAATGCCCGCAGTGTATGCATGAGCAGATGAAATAGGAAAAACTGACTTTAGTAACTATGGAATTCTCTGGTCGAAAAAGACCTCATACATTCCATTTGGGTCAAAGGTCGTATTCCAATGATACGCTCCGAAATATCCGATACTGTTCATCTGATGCTGATATTTATGCTTTTTCCAAAAGGTCATTCCGCCTGATTTCTTGAGTGCGCGTTCGTATGCATGGATATCGGTATAGTACCATGTGTTTGAAAATTGGGAAAGGATTTCATTGCGTTTTAGAAGTTCGCCGAGATGATGCCAAAGGCAACCTTCATATTCAAAAACATGATACTTTTTTAGTATACAAGCAAACTTGTCTTCCAGTTCTTTGTAAACTGGCCAAATGCAAAGTTGTTCTGGACATATTCCTTTGTGTTTCAACCATTTGGCATACGTAATTGCTTTTCCATCTTTGCAATAAAACGTATTGTCCAAGTCAAAATCCTTGCCTGGAACAGGGCCGGGAAATTTAAATGCTCCTTCGTAATTATCTGGAAAATGAAAATATATAAAATCTAAATCAAAGAAATACCGAGCGTCGATCTTTTCATCATCAGGATCAAGTAGAAATTCAAGCGGCTGATTCAGGCGGCTGCGATCCTCTTCTTCCGTGCCCAATCTGTAAAACGACGGATAATTGTTCGGATCCTTGCAAAACATGACATATGATGGGCGATCAATCCAGAAAAGTTTTTTTTCGCTAAAATGCCGTTTTTTCAGAAAAGCCTTGCCTTCTTCTGAAAGTGTACTGTTATTATAATTTCCACTGTACAAGTCATGCTTGGTCATTTTTTCTCCATTGTTTTTTCGGAGATACTGAAGCAAAGAGTTGGGGTGTTCTGGTGGTCGACTCAATGGCAGATAAAAAGGATCCATATATCCTGCGGGGAAGGCGAAAAAGCCTTTCTTACACGGCGGATAGCATGGCCACATATCTGGAGTTGGTTCTTGATAGTGGATCTGTTTTTGCAATGCGAGGGAACCGAAACGGACAAATTTCATATCTTCTTAATTTCTTGCAATTCAATACTTGTTGTTTCTAACAGTGAATTTGTATCCCGAACGGGAACAACCTTACAAAGATATGTCTGATATCGCTTTGGTGACCATCTCACGTCTCACGTCTCGCGTTTCTTGTTAAAAAACTGAAATGTTGCGAGACATGAGATAGTTGTCATTATTTATTTCAATTCATCCAAGTTATTGAATACCTTAATGATAGCTTGAGCAACCTTTGCCGCCATCTGTTCGTCGTTGGGGGCGCGGAGAATCTGTACGATGGCGATGTGCGAATAGCAGTACTTTATCGCTTCAGGGAAATTCTTGAGGCTGTAATCAACTCCGTCTGAAGCACCTGGAACAGCCCACGGATATCCTTTGCCATACGCGTTCTGAGCGCGGAAGATGGTCATTTCAGGCAGGATGCAACGTTGCCAGACACAGCAGACGACGCCTTCGGCCTGCAGTGCCTTGCAAATGGCGTGGCGGAATTCGCTCTTTTCAGCGGGCGTCTTGTCACCCATGCCGAGAGCATCGAAATCGACACGGAGGTTGTAGTTGTACCAGTTATGTGTGCAGATAGCGGGCTCGTAGGGGAGCTTCAATCCCTTGATGTTCGCCGCCTGGAGGATGGTGTGAAGCGTTTTCGCATTGGCAAGCAACTGCTTGTAATAGCCTGGAAACTTGCGTAGTTCCGCTAGTGCGTATGCGGCGGTGATTTCATTGTTGCAGAATTTATGGGCGAAAGCGTATGCAGGAAATTCGTTCGTATCTTTTGTGGGCTGCATGTCTCCGAAGCCTGTGAGTGTGAGACCACGGTCGAAAATCTCCTTGTCGTTGGTGACGAAAAGACCGCCTTCACCGGAGGTCATGCATTTGTTTTGATTGAAGGAGAAGGCAGCGCAGTCACCGAGCGTTCCCGCCTTTTGGCCTTTGTAGAGGGCGTTGTGGGCCTGTGCGGCATCTTCTATGATTTTGAGTTTGTGTTTTTTGGCGATTTCACGGATGGGATCCATATCACAGCAGAGCCCATGGAGATGGACGCAGAGGATGGCTTTGGTCCGAGGTGTGACAGCGGCTTCGATCTTGGCGGGATCCATGAGGAATGTTTCTGGATCGATATCGACGAAGACCGGCACGGCCATGTTGTGGATGATGCAAGAGGCACTGGACGGCCATGTGTAGGAGGTGACGATAACTTGGTCGCCCGCGCCGACACCGCAGCCTGCGACACACATTTGGAGGGCGGAGCCACCGCAATTCGTGAAATAGGCGTATTTGTTTCCGTTGAAAGTGCAGAACTCCTGTTCGAGCATGGCTGTGTATTTACCGCGGCATTGAGACGGTTCATGGAGTGCCGCGATGATGAGATCTTCGTCTGTTTTATCAACGGGTGGCCAATTTTTGACTTCTCCCACCTTGATGACTGGTTCACCGCCTTTGATTGCAAGCTGTGACATTTTGTTCTCCTAAATGATTAATGAATAATGGTTAATGAGTTATTAGATGGATTCGAAGAAGCGGATGTTGGAACATCCTGTGATGATGGTATTTGTGGCGATGTCAGCACCTGTTTGCGCCGTTTGGAGCCCTTTTCGGTTCGTATGTACGTGGAACAGTGGGTAGGCGGAGGAGGATACATCCACACGAAGCCTGTCGCCTGGTTCAAGCAGGAATGAATGATGGCCGAGCGTGAATTTCAGTTCGACGGTTTCGTTGGGATTGTAATTCGGATGCTGGAAGCTGATGGACGTGATGTCGTCGCGCAGGCCGTATGCGACGTCGTTTTTGACGATGCTTGTCCGAATGTAGAAGCAAGTGTCCTGACAGGAGGATTTTACACGCAAGGTCGCTTTCATTCGGCCTTCGACCTTGCATGGAGTCTCGAATGGAGCGGACAAAAATGAAATGATGTCATAGCGGGAGTTGGGCTTGTCTTGTATCTGCATACCGCCAAAATTGTTGCAGAGACCTCCCTTGAACGAGGCGGGGGCGTAGGGATTATAGACGTATGAGATTTCCGTGGATGGTTTTGCTTCGCTGTCCAACGTCTGTCCGCTGTTGAGATAGAGGACGTGTTCTTTTTTGCCTTCCTTAAGCGATTCGACGGCGTGCCATTTGTTCTCCCATAGTGTGTAATATGTCGTCTTGCCTTCCTCAATAGATTTGAGCGGCGTTCCTTTGCGGACATGGTCGAGCCATTGGTAAACAAAATCCAAACCAAAATGTTCGTTGAGGCCGCCGCTTGGGAAAACAACGGGACTAAATTTGTCAGGATTCGGGCTGTGATTGTACGGTGTCACGATCAAAGCGCATTTGGGGCGAATGGTGGCGGGGATGCTTTCCCAGAGGTCGAAGATGCCTTCCGTGTAGATGTCGTAGAATGATGAATAGAAGAGGGTTGGGATATTAAGTGTGCTGACGGCGTTATAGGAGTCCGCGCCGCCTTCGAGCGTCTGCCAGAATGGATCGTCCGGCAACGGGTGCTCCATGTAGGATTCCAACGCCTCTGCGTATTCACCGAAGATGGAACGAGTTACACCAAGAAGCGGCATGGTGCGGAACGTGTCTTCCACATAGTTCTTCTTGAAGATGGAATTTTTCTTGTACATGCCGACGGCCCATTGACCGTGGAGTCCGCATTTCATGAAACCGTTGCGATAGGTAACGTTGTATCGGATTGGATCTTGAACGCCGAGGATAGCGCCTTTGATGTCTGGTTGGTGCGTGTTCAAATAGGCGTAATGGACGGAGGTCAAATAACTTGCGCCGACAGGATAGATTTCGCCTTGGTAAAACGGCTGGCGGCGTATCCATTCAAGGGAGTCCAGACCGTCCTGTCGTTCATTAATATATGGTATGCAGTCTCCTTCGCTCCGTCCGCAACCACGGCAATGCTGCGTGGCGATGGCGTAGCCATGCGTGTCTTCCTTTTGCAAAGCGTTCCAGTCGATCTCTTTGCCGACGTATGGATTCCGACGGAAAATGATTGGGAATGTGCCACTCTCGGCGGGCAGTTGGACGTATGTGAAGATTTTGACGCCATCGGACATGGCGACGTAGAATTCTTTTGTAATAGTCATGATGATGGAAAAATTAGCTTGAATCTGTTGAATATTGAATGTAAGTTAATAAGTTTTATTGACATTACAAACATTTTCAGACCAGAAAGTGAGTTTGATACGAAATTAGACCGAAACAACAGCAAAAAGGACGGAAAAATGAATACAAGACATTTACTTTGCGGCATGGCGATGAGTGCGGCATTGATCGCAGGTGCGGTCGAGGCTCCGAAAGTTGCGATTACAGGACCATGGCAGATTGAAGTCAATGGCGTGAAATTAGATGTGCCAGAACCGCAGGTCATCCGCGTGGTGGAGGAGTCGTACAAATCGTTGCCCGTGTATCGTCGTGGCGGTGGATGGAACGACGGAATCGCGTTGCGCGGCGTGTCGGCGACTGGCTGCGCGCTTCCGAAGGCATTGGATCCGTATTCCGTCCGTATGCGTTTGCCTGATGGTACGGAAATGCTTCGCGGCAAGGACTTTGACTACACGGATTCGTGGGGCACACTCGGTCGTGTGGAAGGCGGTCGTGTGTCGGCGAATCAGGAGGTTCTGATTTCCTATCGCTATATTCCGAACCGTCTGGATTCCGTCATCAAGAAGGCGGACGGCACGCTGAAATTCGTGTGCGGTATTCCCGCCAGCTTCTGCCCGAAGGTGCCCGCCCTACAGGAAGGCGAAACGCGTCTTCTCAACATCTATACTGAGGCGCAGACGGACAAATTGACGGACGAAAATATCTTCATCATCACGGAAACGGCATTTCCTGCTGAATCCGCCAAAGAGCAGCAAGCCTTCATACCGAACACGATGAAGAAGTTACAGAACGGAGAACACGTGAAGATTCTCGCATGGGGCGACAGCGTGACACAGTGCGGCTACATTCCCGATCAGTTCCGCTGGCAGATTCAGTTTGTGGAACGCCTGAAAGCGGCCTATCCGAAAGCGGATATCGAACTCATTAGCAATGGTTGGGGCGGTCGCACGATTCCTGCGTTTTTAAACGAACCGGAAGGTTCGCAGTACAACTACCAGCGGACGGTTTTGGATGTCAAGGCGGATTTGGTCGTGTCCGAATTCGTGAACGATGCAGGTCTGCCACCAGCGGAATGGGACCGTAGTTTCAACAAAGTGCTGAATGACTTCCGTGCGCAGAACACCGAATGGATCATCCTGACGCCGCACTATGTACGCCCGGACTGGATGGGACTGACGACGCAGAACGGCATTGGCATCGAAAATGATCCACGTCCATATGTGGCATTCATCCGTAAGTTTACGGCCGAGAAGAAAGTGGCGATTGCGGATGCGGCGAAACGCTATGGCCGCCTATGGCGGCAGGGTATTCCTTACAATACATTAATGACTAATACAATTAACCATCCTGACAAAGATGGTATGAAGATTTTCGCGGACGCTCTGATGAGCATCTTCGGCGAATAATAACGGTGGCTACGGAATCTGGCATGAATTGATGTAGATTCCATCCCGCAGGCCGGAGACGCAGTAGAGAACGCCTTGATGGTACATCATGCCGTTCCAAAGACCTGCTTCTCCAGGCTTGAGGAAAAAGACATCTTGGGCAGGACTGAAATGGGTCCTGCCCATTTTTTGTATCGGCGTGCCGTCGGAAATGACGCATTTCATGACAGATACGCCATCGCCAACCTTTCCTGTGGTGGCGAAGCAGTCTTCATCCGTCTGGAAGGAGACGGCAAGGCGGTTGTCATCCGTCACGCAAACGTATGGCGCGCTGGCCTTCGTGCCGCGTCCTTTCGGAACGAAGACTTCAAATGGTGCGGACCAGTTGATGCCGTCCGTTGACCATGCCATGAGGATTTCGAAACGGATGGAATCCGTTTCTGGCTGGTCGCGATAGGTACCTTCGAAGACGACGACATACTCGCCTGAATGCATTTGTGCATAGACAGGCATCCCGTCCCGTGAGAGCCGCGTGATGCCGCCGACAGTCTTTTCGACAGCTCCGTCCATGATGGCACGCGGATTCATCCAGATGCCATTGACAAGCTCTTTCGCCATAAGCCGCTGGCATTTGTAGTTAGTCTTTGAATCGTGGTGGACATCTTCCGCCATCGGCGAAAAATCATCCGCATACATGACGGTCACTTTGCCGTTGATGACATCGACGAATGGTTCGTAGAAACCGATGTTATAGCCTTTGGACATGGTTTCGATGATTTTCTTCTCCCCAAGCCCCATGGCGAAATTGCTGACGATGGTGTTGTATTCATGCCATGTTTCGCCTTTGTCGTATGAAATAGAGCAGTAAATGGCGCGTTCATAAGAGGATATGGATGGACGGCCAATGGCGCGGTAGGAGCAGAGAATTGCGCCGTCCGGCATTTCATGGAAATCGACGTTGGCACACCATGCCTCGCCATGGAAGGAGGCGATGGACGGCGCTGTCCAGTTTCTTCCTTCGTCGTAGCTGCGGCGGACATTGATCCGCCCATTGTCATAGCCGAGCAGCCATGAGTTGTCTTTCAATGCGTAAAGCCTTGGATAGCCGCCGCCTCCGCAGAGCTTCCGTTTGTTTTCAGGAGAAAAATGGAAATCGTCTGCGGGCAGGAAGGCGGTCATGGAAAAAACAAGGCAAATAAAAAAGAATATATGATTCATTCTCAAGCATTTCTAGATCTTCTAGATCTTCTAGTCTCTTCTAGCAATCTTTCTAATCATCTGGAAGAGGGAGATTTCCTGCAATTCGCGGAGTTCGGGCGGGATTTTGGCGGGGGCGGCGGTCTCCAGGGATGCCGTTCCCTCGAAGCCAATTTCCGCCAAAGCGTTGGAGAAATCATCCCAGTCAATGACGCCTGTGTATGGTATCCAATGGAAATCATTGCGGCCGTTGTTGTCGTGAATGTGAAGTGTTCGGAGATATTCCTTTCCAAGCAGACGGACACAATCGCCAGGCTTCTCATTTGTCGTTGCAGCATGGCCTGTGTCAAGACAGACCTTGAACCACGGGCTGTTCAGTTCCTTCACAAACTGTAACGTAGCGGCAACAGGCGCGATGGACAATGGAGGCATCGGCATATTCTCAAAATTGACGATGACTTCATTCTGGCGACCGACTTCGACAAGACGGCCCATGAATTCGCGGTTCATGTCCAGCATATCTTTTTTCTGTTGTTCCGATTCGCTGGCGCAGCCAAACGGCATGATGGGATGGATGATAAAATCTTTACAGCCGAGAATGGCGGTGCCGCGGATGGATTTGGCCATCTTCTCGAAGCGTTCGGCGCGGTCTTCGGGCGTATTGTCCCTTGGAGGCCAGCGCCACGGGCCGTGTGTCTGGCTGATTTCGATGCCGCTGTCTTCAATCTGCTTGCGGATGTTCTTCAGCTCCTTCTCAAAACCCGCTTCATCCAATTGGAAAAGAGGACCTTCCGTATTAGCGAAATCTTGGAAGTCAACACATTCATAGCCATGTGCACGCATCCGCTTCAGGCCTTCCGCAAGGCCATATCGTGAAAGGTAGGCTCCCGATTCAATGCCGATTTTCATCATGGTTGTTCCTTTGGTGTTTTCTCTGGATACATTCATTGAGCAGGTCCGTCAGTTTGGCTAAATCGATGGGCTTCAAAAGCAGACCAGTGAAGCCGTCCTGCTGATAGGTCTTCAAAATTTCGACATCGCCTGTTACGGCATAGATTGGCAAGTTGGCAAATTGCGGCAACTTATGAACTTCCTGCACAAGCTGCACGCCATCAATTTCAGGCATCTGGAGGTCGGTCAATATAACGTCAACTTGTCCGTCTTTCAAAACGTCCAATGCTTGACGGCCATTTGCGGCGGTCTTGATGCCTTCGATGCCGATAGATGCGCACATCGCCTTGAGCATAGACAGATTGACAGTCGTGTCATCGACCAGAAGCAAGTTCAAATTGTGGAAATCGCCTTTTAGTGTGGCGGTGGGCTTTTCCGCCTTCTTGACGACGTTGTTCGTGCTTTCGAGGTCGTTCATCGTGACGGTGAACGTAGTTCCTTCACCAGGTGTCGATGCGATGGTCAGATTTCCGTTCATCTTGGACAGCAGCTGTTTGCAGATAGCGAGGCCGAGTCCTGTTCCTTTCACAGAGGATTTTGTTCTAAGCTGTACGTATGGCTCCATGAGCTTCTTTACGTCTTCCGCCGCAATGCCGACACCTGTGTCTGTGACGGAGAAGATGAGATTTTTCAATCCATGTCCATTGTCAGTACAGGATGCGGTAATGGTAATGCTTCCTTTGGCCGTGAACTTGATGGCGTTTCCAATGAGATTGAAGGCGATTTGCCGCACACGCTGCAAGTCGATGCGTATTAATGGCATTTTGTCGATGTTCGCAATCAACTTAAGTCCTTTTTGGTCTGTTTGGTTTTTGAATACCATGATGAGTGAATTGATGAGTTCGGGGAAATCATGGTAGTCGTAGTTGAATTGCATTTTGTCGGCTTCGAGCTTGGACAGGTCGAGAATGTCGTTGATGAGTTCCATGAGCATTTTACCGCTGAATGCGATGCTGTCCAAGTACTGCTTCTTCATTTCTGGCGTGCCGTAGTCTTTGCAGAGAAGTTCCGTGAAGCCGATGATGGAGTTTAGCGGCGTGCGGATGTCATGGCTGACCGTCGCAAAGAAATAGCTTTTCGCTTTTTCTGCCTTGATGGCACTGTCGCGTTCAGCTTCCAGGCGAGCTTGGCGAAGTTTCATTTCCGATTCATGGGCGACGAGTTCTGCCTCATGGAGCAAATGGTCGTTGGCTTCCTCCAATTTATGTGAGTATTTGAGGCGTAAGCGATTGACAACGAAAGCGTAGGCGAGCAAAGCGAGCAGGATGAACGTCAGCACAGCCAAATAGATGGTCTGGAGACGATACTTTCGGGCGATGTCATCCGATACGCTTAATGACTGGCGTTTAGCCTGTTCGATTGTTTGTTCCATGAATTGTTCGACCGTTCCCCATATTTTCTTTTTCTGTGTTTGGTATTCGTAGTCGAAAAGCAGATTTTGCGCCAATTGGAGTTTTTGTTCTTTGGAGAGGGCACGGTCCGTATTGGAAAGGGGAGGGCTTGCAAGTTGTTTTTGGATATTGTCGGGAAGGCTCGAACGGTCGTGCCCGATGGCTTCCAGCACGAGATTTATGGAACGGTATTCCGTATATTCCAATGTGCGTGAGGCGGATACGGCTTCGATAATCAGCCGCTTCAGTTCCGTGGCTTCGGAGTTGTTGGCCAGTATATCAATGGCGTGTTCACGGTGGCAGTCGATGAATTTTTCATGGAAAAATTCACGAAGATATCGCTCGTCATGGGTTATCGCGAAGAGGCGTGAGCATTCCGTGAGTGTGTCGGAACCTTTACGAAGCAGTTCAGCGGCATCTGAAAAGTCGAAATACTGCACTTGCGCCTTTTCCACGCGGTTGTAGTCGCGGAAAACGTTGACGGTGTTACGTATCAGAAGAATGCCTAATACAATCCATACGACGCTTGCGACGAAAACGCAGAAAGAAAGAATTTTTGCAATGTTCTTGTTCATTGAATTGAGGCTTGGCCACCAGCGGCTGGTTTAGAGGTCGATCCATCCACCGTTCTTTGCGGATTTGTAACAACTTAGGATGAGACGGGCAGTAACTGCCGCTTTTTCGACGGTGACGTATGGTTCACGGTGGTAGCGGACGGCATCGACGACATCAGCGAGCTGTGCGGGATGCGCCCCTCCATAATGCGGCTTTTCGGGGTCTGGCGGTGTTTCTTCATGGTAGTTTTTCATCAGTTCCGCGATTTCTTCTTCTGCTGACTTGTCATGGAACCGCCAATAGACGGGGCGGAATGCGGCCAGTTCAATGTGTCCTTTTGTGCCGCCGATGATGACGGTTGCGTTGAAACCTGTGTCAACGGCGGAGGCTGATGTGCCGCAGATAGTTGCCAATACGCCATTTGGATACCGAACGAGTGCCGCCGCGTTGTCTTCCGTCTCAATGACGCCTTGGTGTGCCATGTTGTCGCATTTGGCGATGACGCTTTCGGGATTGCCGAGAAAATAGTTGACAAGATCAATGAAATGAACGACCTGCGTGATGAGCACGCTGCCGCCTTCGCCGTTCCATTTGCCGTGCCAGTAGTCGCTATAATAGGCATCTGGGCGGAGGCAGCAGAGATAGACGGATGCGTTGAGCAACTGGCCAAAACAACCACGATCTAACAATTTCTTCAGCAACAAGTTGCCTTTCTCATGGCGATGCTGGAAAATGCCGGAGAAGACGAGTTCTGGATGCTTTTTGTGGGCGGCGAGCATGGCGTCAAGGCCTTCCAACGTGTTGGAAAGGCATTTTTCGCAGACGACGTTCTTGCCTGCGTCCATGGCGGCGACGGCGAGCGGCGAATGGCTGGCGTGATCCGTGCAGATGTCGATGAGGTCGATTTCTGGATCGTTCAGCAAATCCGTGAAATTTTCTGTGAAATTAGGTACGCCAAGTTTGGCGGCCATGGTTGCCGCCTTGTCACGTTTCAAATCACAGATGGTTTTGACCGTAGCACCTGGTATCTGCTTGTAGCTGTTTATATGGGTCGGGGCGACTGCGCCGCAGCCGACAAGACCGATTTTAATTTCTTTCATGTGTGGCTCCTGACAGGAGGCTTGTGGTGAAAAAAATATGTGGTCTGAAAAATTATCAAATGGGTAATTTAATGCAAGTGGCTCCAATTTCAACTTTTTACTTAGTGTATTAGATGATATTTAATGAAGAGTCGCAAAGCCGCAGAAGTTTAACGCAATAACCATAAGAGACGTTGAAACGGCAATGGAGGGGAGGCATAAAGGAGCATAGAGCGGTCGAGCTACAACCTAAAAATGGCACCACGGATTAGATAGATTTAAACAGATTTTTACTGAATGTCTTACTGCCGTCGGTATTGGTGTTGAAATATTTGGATTTACCTTAGGCTTTTAGTTGCAAGAAGATGAATGGTCTCCAAAGGCTCGGCGTATTTGTGAAAATCACAGATTTGGCAGGCAACATGAAAATCTTTTCCCAAAAACAAGAAAATAAACGATAGTAGTATATACTATCACGACCGATTGCGAATTACGCAATCGGTCGTTGGGTCTCATAGCGCGGCTAAAACATCAAGCGTGTTGTCACGCCTCCCAACGGACATCGCCGTGGCAAATGGTCCGTTGCGGGACAAGATCGTCGTTCAGCATGACGATGTCCGCTTCGTAGCCTTTTTCCAGACGGCCGCGTTTGCCGAGCTTGAGGCTTTGGACTTGGTTCCAGCTGGTGGCTTTGATGGCTTGGCAAAGCGGCAAACCAGTGACGCGGACAAGACGGCGCAACCCGTTGTGGTAACGCAATGTACTGCCGGCGACAGGGCCGGTTGTCAATGTTGCTTTCCCATCTTTCACGATGACCGGCAGGCCACCGAGCGTGTAGTTGCCGTCCGGCATGCCGGACGCGCGCATGGCGTCTGTGATGAGCATCATGCGGTCCGGCCCTTTCAGGCGTGCGATGAGCTGTATCATCGGTTCGCAGAGATGGATGCCGTCGCAGATCATCTCCACGAAAACGTCGTCGCTCATGAGGCCGCCGCCGACCATGCCGAAACGCAGGTGGTGGACAGGCGTCATGACGTTGCAGAAATGCGTCAGATGCTTCATGCCGTTGGCGCGATGCAACTGGAAGCAGTCGTAGTCCGCTTCGCAATGGCCGCCCGACGGCATGATGCCGCGTTCGACAAGCCCTTTCGTAAATTCCAGCCCGCCTTCCAGTTCAGGGGAGAACGACGCCTTTACGATATGGGCCAATTTGCTCAGTTCATCGACGAGATCAAGGCATGGAAGTAGCAGATGCGCAGGATTTTGCGCTCCTGCGCACTTCGGATTGAACCATGGCCCTTCCAGATGGACACCCAGCAGGAGAGCGCCGTCATGGTTGGTCTCCTGATAACGGGTGGCGCAACGGCAGATTTCGCGAAGATCTTCGCGGGCAACGCTTAGCGTTGTCGCCAGAAAGCCTGTGACACCGTCCGTCAACTTGTCATGGCCGATGGTGTTGAAAGCTTCGTCCGTCGCATCGCAGAAATCGCAGTTCGAGCGGCCGTGGCAATGGATGTCGATGAAGCCTGGAGCTGTGATGAGCCCTTCGCCGTTGATGACGTTGTCGCAAGGTGTTACAGACATGGATTCAGCGATATCGGCGATGACGCCGTTGTCGATGAGAATGTCCGCTTTTGGCAAATCGACGTCTGGTGAAACGACGCGTGTGTTTTTTATCAGCGTTTTCATAAGAAGGAATCAAGATTGATTTTATCAGCCGTATAGACAAGCGTAAAATCCGCATGTGGAAGCAGATAGGAGGCTGGTAGGAACGGCGTGGGCGATTTGTCCGCAAGAATCTTCGTGAGCGGTTCCTCCTGTTCGGCGAAGCAGGCCAGTAGCAGTTCGCGTTTGGACGCGAGAATCTGCCGCATGCCCATGGTGGCGGCGAAACGCGGGACGAGATCACGCGAACCATTGGCGGTCAATTCGGCGTTGGCATTGATGGTACGTTCCTTCAAGGCGATCACACGCGACGGCAAATCTGCAAAGTCCTTGACGGAAATGGATTGTGGCTCCATCGGTTCGTTGAAGGCGATATGGCCGTTAAAGCCGATGCCGAGCAATTGCAGATCCAGACCGCCGGCGGCGGCCAGCGCGTCATCGAATTTGGCGGGATTGGCCGGATCAGGGAAGTGGGCCTGGCATTCCGCAAAGTTCCGTTCCGGCAGGAAACGGTTGAAGAGGTTGTCGTGCATGTACTTCCAATAGCTCAACGGATGGTCGTGGGGGACGCCTGTATGGTCGTCCGACGCGTATTCATCCAGATTCCATGTCTGGAGACGTGAAAGATCAATATGATTATTGTTAAATTTCTCAGCGAGAATGCGATACAGTTCAATCATCGTGTTGCCGGTGGCGAGACCGAGATTGAAGGATTCGCCTTTGGACAATTTGGCGACGACGGCGTCATAGATGATTTCCGCGCCGCGTGCGCTCATCGCGTTATAATCTGCAACTTTTTCGATTTTCATTATAGGATCACCACCTTGCCTTTTTCTGCGGATTCCAACATGCCCAATGCGACTTTCATGGCTTCGATCGCCTGCTTGGCGCCCGCCAGCGGTGCATGGCCGTTTTCGATGCCGTCGATGATGGCGGCCATTTCACGCACATACATGTCGCCTTCGACTTTTTCCTGAAGTTCGCCAACCGGAACGTCGTCCAGCGGGATGCTCTCAACTGGCTGGCCTGGCGCAAAGAATTGAAGGCCATGGGCATCCGACTTTTTCAACGTGCCTTTCTCACCATAGACGACCATGTAGTTGTCCGATGGGCCTGAACGGAGCCATGAGCATTCCATGTTGCAGATGACGCCGTCTTTTGAAGTCGTCGTCGCGCTGATGTAGTCATATGGCTTCTCGGGGCCTTCGGGCATCATGATGGCGCGTGCGTAAACGCTTGCGGGAACGCTGAAAAGGCCGTTCGCCAAATCGATGTGATGGGCCAGCATGTCCAATGTGCAGCCGCCGGATTTGGCGTAGTCCGCGAACCAGTCGCCCCATTCGCGTTTCCAGCCGCCGACAAGGCATTCGATGGAACAGCAGATAGGCTTGCCGATTTTGCCTGCCTTGACGAGTTCGAGCAGTTTGATGCCGCCCGCCGAATAACGGCGGACGAAACCGACGGCGAACAGATTGGAGTAACTGCTGATGAGCGGAGCCAGTTCCTTAAGTTCTTCCGCTGTACGGCAAAGCGGCTTTTCACAGAAAATCGGCTTGCCTGTCGCCATGGCGGCGCGGAGGCCTTCGGCATGGCAGTACGTCGGCGACGTGATAACGATGAAACCGACTTCTGGATTGTTCACGACTTCCTCCACGCTGGCCACCGGCTTGACTTCCGGAAACTTTTTCACGAAGGCGTCCATCTGGGCGGGATTGATATCGTACGCCGTGACAAGACGCGCATGCGGATGTTTTGAAAGATTGCCAGCGTGGGCGTTGCCCATGCGGCCTGTTCCGATAATACCGACTCCAATCATTGTTTTGCTCCTTTGATAATATTTTGAATAAGAATCACTGCTTCTGCAACATCTTTTTCCTGTTCAGGACCGAGCGGCAGTTCGCGTTCGATGATGAGCGGTCCCGCGAAACCACGGGCTAGAAGGCTCTTCAAAAGATTGGCGAAATCTGTATCTCCTTTTCCCAGAGGCGTTTCCTTTCCTCTGGTTTCACCATCGGCGGCGTGTCTCGCGTCTTTGCAATGGATGACTTTGACAAGATCGCCCATTTCTTCCAAGACGTGCGATGGTTCGTCCGAACCGTAGATCAGCAGGTTGGCGGGATCGAAATTCAGCCCGAGATTGTCTTCGCCGATGTCATTGAAAATGCGTTTCAGCGTTGGGACGTTCTCCATGCCGGTTTCGAAGAGAAAATCCTGCCCGTTGGCTTTCGCAAAACGAACAAGTAGTTTCAAATCATTGATTAGCGACTTGTATTCGTCGGTGCTTTCTTCTGGAAAATATCCGACATGGCATGTGACGTAGCGGACGCCGTATTTTTTGCCCCAGTTCATCTGGCGGCAGGAGAGGATCATGCGTTCGGCGCGTGTCTTAAGTGGCGACAGGCCAACGCCTTCGATGGGATGCGCCCAGTCTTGGTTCGGGAAGGAGAGGAACATCGTCGGCGTCGAGATGCCGCGTTCACGCAGCATGCCCATGATGGCCTCCGAACGTGCGATGGCTTCATCGGTCGGTGCGAGCCAGTTTTCCATGACGCCCGCGATTTGCATGGCGGTCATTCCGAGCGAATGGTAGTATTCGATGCGCCGTTCATCCGCCGTGGGGCAGCGGAGGATGGTTCCGATTGGACAGGTCATATTCGTTTACTCCTTAATATATGGTATGACGTTATTTGGCGATTTGGAATTTGATGACGATGGCGCCTTTTTGCACAGGCTTGTCCAACTTGACGGCGATGCGTTTGGGACTGCGTGCGTTCGGATTTTCGACGATGCCTTCCGTGAGAGCAAGCCCTGCGCCTTCTGTATTGATTGTGGCGGAAACAGCCGCGTTCTGATAGGCGGCTGTGACAGTCGAACCGCTGATTGTCAGTTCGTCGTACGACACCAACGCCGTCTCAAATGTCTGCGGTGACGTGAATTCCACATCGTCGCGGACCGTCAGCGTCTGCTCTTTTCGGTTGAAGATGAACGTGCGTTTCAAACTGACAAGCTCCTTCGCTTCCGGATAGGCGGGTGCGATATCGGCGACAATCGTATCGACGTCGTCCGTGAAATTCGTGCTGATGAATGTTCCGTATGACTGGCGTCCAGGAGATTGCAGTTTTCCTGCGACAATCGGGACCATGTGTCCGAAGGAGTTGAGCATCTGGCCTTCGTAACGCTGCGGGGAGAATGTCCGTTTCGTGTAAGGTTCGCCGCCCGGATCAAGGAAGAATTGATGTTGATTCAAGACAACCGTGAAGGATCCGATGTCGTTGTGGTTGTGTTCCTCCGCATTGTGTCCCGTCTTGAACGCCACGCCGAAATGCCTGTCGTTCAAGGTTGAACGACCGACGTAGATGTTGGCGAGCGGATAGAGTTTGCGAGGCGGAAGCTGCCCGTCCAATGGCACGCTTGCGGGCGGATACGGCCGTTTGTCAAAACAGCGAATGACGGTCAGCATGGGAACGCTTGTGATTTCCGTTCGCGGTGGAACAGCGCGCAGGACGGCGTCCGGATAGCGGTATTGAATGATGGCGATATCGTCAGGCGAAGGACTTATGCCGACATTACAGTCCGCGAAGGCGGGACAGCAGTTTTCCTCTATCTGGATGTCCCGCGCGAATGCGGCGACGTTGTGCAGCGTTTCGTTGTCGTACAGCGACAGCTTGCCGCCTGTCATCATGAGCACTGTTTCCGCGAGGATGAGAAAACGTCCGTAGCCATAGCCCCAGTAGCCCATGCCTTCCGTGCAGTAGCCATCGGCGGAATAACCAGCCGTGAAGAACGGCATGGCCTTTTCTACGGCCGCAAGTATTTCCGCGCGGTCATGGCGATCCTCCATGAGAATCATCGCGGCGATGACGAGTTGCGAATGGCAGACGGAATTCCAGTTGTTGCCGCCGACTGTCCACCATTGGCCGCGTGTGATTTCGCCTGTTCGGATGACATGGCGGTAGGCGGCGAACATGCGCCGTTCGACTTCTTCACGAATGCGTTTGCGCGTCGTAGGTTGGAGTTTGTCCTGCAACCACCAGTCGTAGATGGCGATAGTGGCGCAGAAATCGGAACAGAAAAGATCCGCATACGGAGCGGTGCCGTTGAAATTCCACAGATCTCCGTCATGGGCAGGCAGCACCCAACTCTTTTCATTGAAGAAGGCATTCAATTCCTTTTCGATGGCTTCGAGAAAACGTCCTTTGTATTCAAGGACTTCCGCCTGGACGAGCGGGAAGAGGCGGTCGCGCTGCCGTTGGAAATAGACGCGTTCGTAGTTGCTGCGGTTGCCAATTCTAAGGAATTGCAAATAAAGCTCATCCGGCAGTTCAGGAATGGGCGTGCCGACAACTGATTCAGCTTGTGCGATGATTTTTTTCGCTTCCGGCGTGTCTGCGTAAGGCAGCCATGCGGCGCGATCGGCGGCGGTTGGACCAAAATGGCCGGGCGTTTCGGACAGCCATGAGGCGATCTGGTCGATGCGTTCTTTTGAAGGGATCGGAAAATCCATGTGATTGGCCTGCGGAATGGATTGTGATGAAAAAATGTTCACTTTATAGAGTAACATGATTTGAAAAATAATCCATTATATTAAGTTAATAAAATGGTGATAAAACAAAAAAACATTGAAAATACGACGGCCAGTTGGCCGTGATCGGATGTGTCATGCATCCCAAGGAGCATTATGAACTGGAAGCATATCAGCCCGTCCCATGTCGTCCAGCCTGTGTTTGGAAATGAAAACGACGCGTTGTCCATTGAACTGACCGATGCCGCAAGTGTAGGCCATTGGGAATCTTCCGTTCCCGTCAAGGCCGGCCGGACATACCGTTTCACCGCCGTGGCGGACGTTCCCGCGAAGTCGTTCAACAACGTGACGATGCTCGTGACGTGGTGTCCTGCGGAAAATGATTCGAAAATGATCCAGCGGGACTACATCGGTTTTCAGGACAAGAATGGCCTGCGCTGCTTCGACGAGACGTTCAAAGCTCCTGAAGGCAGCAACTTCGCCATCTTGTGGTGCGTCCACAAATGGCAGAAGGGCAAGGCGGTCTTCCGTGACATCCGCATGGAGGAGGTCGCGGAGATTCCGCCGCGGCGCGTCCGTTTGGCGACGGTCAACATCTATCCGAAGACGGAGCGGACGTTCGCCGCGAATCTAGCCATCATGGAGGATGCACTGAAAAACGTCTGTGAAAAGGAGCCGAATCTGGACTTGATCGTCACGCCGGAATGCCATACGGACCGCATGGTGAATCTGCCGATTGTCGAACGCTCCGAACCGATACCGGGCGGCATGACATTTGAGTTGTGCAAACGCTATGCCGTTCAGTACCATGTAAATATATTGGCGAACATCCATGAGCTGACGCCCGAAGGCCATGTCCATAACACGGCCTTCGTCGTGGATCGCCAGGGGAAACTGGCGGGGCTTTACCGCAAGGTCCATCTGACGGTTTCGGAACAGATGATGGGCGTGATTGCAGGCGAAGAGTTC